>VYCZ01000294.1:12408-18233 GCA_009843675.1 Gammaproteobacteria bacterium
ATCACCAGGCATTGTGCTCACTGGCAAAGGTGGTGTGGGAATTGCGCATACCCGACCAGGTGCAAGAATACTTTGAAAAAGCGGTGGCTATTGAAGAAAATTACCTGCCCGCGCACATGGGCCTGCTGCGCTTTCTCGAGCAGAGTAACAGGCATGAGAAACTGCGGGACGCGGTTGCCCGCGCCCGCAGAATCCTGGGCAAACATGATGTGGTCAGGCTCCACGAGGGCATCCTGGTCGATATCGATGGCGAGCATGAGCGGGCGAGGTCTCTGCTGGAGGCATTTTCCATCACACCGGCGGATGCCTGGACAAGACACGGAGAGAGGACGCGCCTGGCGCGCCTGGCCCATCTCTGCGACAGGTTGGATGATACTGCCAAGGCATTTCTATATGCACAAAAAGCCAACGACCTGTCACGGGAAATAAGCGACAGCAAAGGAATTGGCAAGTCGCGCTTCCTGCAAACCGTGGAAAAACGCCGACAGTATTTCACTGCCGGGAACATCAACCAATGGCCGAATTTAACCTCGGGGAACGGACCCTCTGGGGACGGACTTCAAGTCCGTCCCCAATCACCGGTGGATCCCGTCTTCATCATCGGCTTCCCCCGCTCCGGCACCACCCTGCTCGACACCCTGCTCAGGGGGCACCCTGACATCCGGTTGGCGGAAGAAGCCGACGCCGTTCCCGCGCTGGTCAACCGGATCTCGGGACAATCGGATGAACGCCTGGAAATACTGGCGAACCTGCAGGACCGGGATGTAGACGGCCTCAGGAAGACCTATTTCGACGCGCTGGCGCGCCATGCAAAACCGGATGACGGCGTCCTGCCGATCGACCGGTTTGCCCTCAACACCGTGTATGCCGGTGAAATCCATCGCATTTTTCCAGAGGCCAGATTCATACTCCTGCTGCGCCACCCGGCGGACTGCGTGTTAAGCTGCTTTATGCAAACCTTTTACGAGACCCCGGCAAACTCCAGTTTCTTCAACCTAGAGGACAGCGCCCACCTGTATGACCGGGTCTTCGGCCTGTGGCGGCAGTACACCGGAGTGCTGCAACTGAACGTGCTCCAGGTGAAATACGAAGACCTAGTCGCAGATGCGGAAACAACCTGCAGCCGGATCCTGAATTTTCTGGACATGCCCTGGCATCCCGGCATCCTGGAACACCAACGCACCGCCCGGGACCGGCCCCTGATCGGCACCGCGAGTTACAACCAGGTGACCCGGCCGCTGTATACCGAAGCGCAGGGCCGCTGGCTGCGCTACCGCCGGGAAATGGAACCGGTGTTGCCGGTGCTGGAACCCTGGATCAGTTATTTCGGTTATAAAGAGTCACCTGCGGCGACACATTAATTCCAGCGAAAGGTTACCTGCCCTCCCACCCAGCGCGGGCGGGCGTAGAAACGTTGCACATGGCCCAGGCCAAACGCTGCAAAGCTGGCATTGTTTGAAATCGAGGTGATATATTCCTTATCGCCAATGTTCTTTACGAACACGGCCGCGCTCCAGCGATCATCACCACTGGTCCAGGAAAGTCTGGCATTGCCCACAACATAACCGTCAATCGTGTTGGCCGGGTCATTGTAAATGATAAAGGAATTTTCACTTTGATAGATGAGGTCACCCTGTATTGCCATCGTCCCGTTCGCCAGCGGCCATTGATAGCGCGCCATGCCGGTGAACTGCACGTCGGGGGCATTAGGCAATCTACGGTCAGCAACAAAACCTGCCGGGTTACCGACATTTTTTGCCTCGGTATCCATGATATTGATGCCAAGATTTAGGTCCAGGCCCTCAATTGGAGAAATCAGCAGGCTTGAATCCACACCATAAACCTCGGCGTCCGTATTGAATACCAGTTGCTCCAGGGCCAGAAAAGCAAATGCCTGGTAATCCTGGTAGTCGTAATAGTACAACGAGGTATTCCACAGGGCGCGCCCGTTTATCAAGGTTGATTTGAAACCGACCTCGTAAGTAACAGGCGTTTCCTTGCCGTATGGAACCGCGTTGGGATTTGGCAGGCCAAACACCGCGTTAAAACCACCGGCTTTGACGCCGCGCGAGACGCCGGCGTAGAGCAGCAAGTCATCACTGTATTGCCAGTTCAGTTGGATTTTACCGGCAACGTCTTCTTCCTCGACCCGCGCGTTCGGTGAATTATCGGGATTAAGCGTCCCGTAAATACGGGGGATTGGCAGACCGGCGAGAAATCCGGCAATACTGCCCCTGGCATCCATCTCTTTTTCCTCATTGAGATAGCGCAAACCGGCTATCACGGTCAAATCCTCGGTGAAATCCCATTCAACCTGCCCGAATATGCTCCAGCTATCGGTTTCAACAACCTGGTCCGTCAAGAACGCGCTTGGCGCAAACAAGCCCACGTCAAGCACTATATCGGAATCATAATCCAGGTAATACAAGCCGGTAACCCAGCGCAGATTGTCCGTTTCTCTGGCTGCGCGCAGTTCCTGGCTGAATTGCTGCGCATTGGTATCGGTGGCAAATGTGACAACTACCGGGGGGACGCCGTCCGATTCCTGGTTAAAGAACTTGTTCTGCTCACTGAAGCCGGTAACGGAAGTAAAGGTAATACCACCTTGCAGTTCCAGGTCAAATCGCAACAACCCTTTAATGCCGTCACGCTTCAGGCCCTCGGGCGAGGCGCCGCGCGCGGCAACAAGGCCGACGGCTCCGTCGTTATTGACCTGGAACGGGTCGCCATCCAGAATCTCGCTGCCTGGTGGCGGCGTCACCAGCACCGCTTCACCGAACTCATTGATAGCTGCCGGGGCCGTCTCGTAGTACCATTGAGTGATGTCCGTTTCATAGTATTCGAGTTTGAACAATACATCCAGGTGATCGGTCGGCGTAAAAAGCGCTTGCCCGCGCACCGCCCAGGTGTCGGCTTCATTACCGTCGTTCCCCGTGCCGATATTGTCTACAAACGGATCATGATTGTTGACGAAACCTGAAATCCTTAGCTGCAGGCTGTCCATGAGAGGGCCGCCTGCGGCGCCTTCGAAACGTACGTGGTCGTATTCGGCATAAGAGACGCTGCCGTAGGCCTCGAACTCATCCGTCGGCTTCCTGGAAATGTAGTGGATCAGTCCACCCGTTGCGTTACGTCCGAACAAGGTGCCCTGGGGTCCGCGCAGGATTTCAACGCGTTCCTGGTCGAACAACGTGGTGTTGGTCGCACCCATGTATGCGTCATAAACCTCATCCTGGTACACGGCGACAGGGGATTCCTGGTGGTCGTTGAAATCCCCCTGACCGATACCGCGCAGCGACAGGGAAGTGATGTTGCCTTCGCCGCCGGGGTTCCCCAGCGCCAGGCCCGGCGTGAGATAAACCAGCTCGTTGCTGTTGTTCAGGTTCAATGCCTGGAGTTGTTCTCTTCCGAAAGCGGTGATGGATATACCCACGTCCTGGAGGTTCTGTTCACGCTTCTGCGCGGTGACCACTATTTCTTCCAGAATACCGGGGCTTTCATTCGCTTCATCGGCTGCAGAGGGCGCGCCGGCAAGCAGCGCTGCGAACAAGGCAAGGATGCCGGCTGATCTGTCTGCCTTCTCATTCATGGTCCGTGTTCCTCCCGAAGGTTGACCGACTGAAATACTTAACTGGTTATCGTCGCCCACATGCGCTTCCAGCCCAGTTCCCTGAAGAAGAATCCGGATAGCCTCTTTGACCCCGTACTCGCCTTGCAGCTTATTGGTGGTCTTTGTCCTGACCAGGTCAAAAGGAACAATCAGCGTCAACCGGGCCTGCTTCGCGAATGCCGTCAGCGACAAATCCGCCCGTTGCGGAGGAATGTTGAAACGTATTTTCTGTTCGGACCCGGCGGTTTCAGCAGACACCGTGAAAACCAGGAACAGCAGCAAGCCACAAACCAGGCCGGAAGAAAATGTCATTCTGTCATCCCCGCATACCGGGAAACTCCCTGCACGTTCAAGAGACGAACCAGGGGGAGTTTTCCTCCATAAAGACAGGGACATTTTTGAGGCAGATGAACAGAAGCCCGGTTTGTAATGCAGGAGCGGGTAGAACTACCTTGCGCCGAGCAGGACGCGTTCCGTACCCACACGCTGTGACGGAATGTGGAAATTTTCGCGCAAGGTCAGCAGCAGGCCATTGATATCACCAGCCTTGAACAGGCCCGCAACCCGCACGCTCTTGATGCGTTCATCAAGTATTTCAAATTCAACGGAGGTGTACCTGCTAATTTCATGTATGGCTTCTTCCAGTGTTTCTCCCTGGAATATAAGGTTGCCCTCGCGCCAGGACAAATCCACCGCGACTTCTTCAGGCGGAATTTTCCTTATCTGCGCGTTTGTCGCATCCAGGATGGCGGCCTCGCCTTCCGAGACCACCGGCGCGTCCTGGGCCAGCATAATGATGTTCGGCGGATTGCCGCCACTTCCCGCTCCCGGCTTCTCAACAATGACAATTCTGCCTTCGGTTACAATAATCTCTACAATATTGTGCCTGTTAATCTCCACGTTGAACGCAGTCCCCACTGCCCGGATGAGCCGATTGCCGGCATGCACGGTCAGCGGCCGATTGACATCCTCCACAACCGTGAAATGCGCTTCGCCGCGGGAGAGTAAAATATATCTCTCCGTTGCGGTGTAATTGACTTGTATGAGACTGTTGGTATTGAGAATTACCCCGCTGCCGTCAGGGAGGTTCACGGATGAGTATTCACCGACCGAGGTCTCATAGATTTCGTCAAAATCTTCCGGGGAGAGTTGCGGGCTTACGGCTGCCACCCGGGATGATGAGGGACCAACGCGATCCGCACGTTCGGTGAACTGCATGAATACCAGTCCCGCGAGGACCAGCGCCAGGGTGGCGGCAAGGGAATAACGCCATGCCGGGTGTCGCTGCCGGGACACGTCCGGGAACAGGTCGGACAACCTGGACAGGGAATCCATCCTGTCCCAGAGTTCCGCCATGTTGAACAATACGGCGCGGTTCTCCTTGCTTTCGAACAGCCACTTCTGCAAGTTCACGCTTTCATCGTCCGATAAACCCCGGTCCAGCTTCGCCAGCCATTCACCGGCTTCGGAATGGACCTTGTCCTGGTTGGGAAATTCGTGAATTTTGTTCACGACCCACCTCCTCGATTTGTTTTCCTGGTTTTCTGCGCCTCCGGCACGGATTGCCTGGAGGCGTGCGCCATGTAATAGCTGCAGCGTTTTATTCCGTTCGCTATATGCTTCTCCACGGTGCTTTCGCTGATATTCATATAATCCGCTATCTCCTTCTGGGAAAACCCGTACACTTTTTTGAGTATGAAGGCCCGCCGGCACTGGGCAGGCAGGCAGCGTACCGCTTCGCAAAACAGCGCAAATTCCTGTTTTGCCGCAACGGACCGGTAAGTCTCATCGTAACCTTCCCCGCTGCCAGCAGCGCTCTCCAGCCCTTCCTCTTCGATGGACAGGTTAAGCCTGTTCCCGGCGCTTTTTACATAATCCAGGGCGAGGTTTTTTGCCGTTTTGAGCAGGAATGACCGAGGGTATTTTATATTTTCCTTCTGTTCGACCTGGCAGACCCTGACGTAGGCTTCCTGGACGATGTCTTCAATATCCCTGGGCGGAACGATATGGGAGATGGCGCGGCCAGGGCATTCCTGAAGGACAGGTAAATCGCGCCCGGTTCCAACTGTCTTGTCATCCGCCCAATTCACGAATATCTGCTTATCATGAATGATAGACGATTGGGGTGGATGTTTCCTCCATCCCAGGACTCAAATGAACGGCTGCGGCTTGCGCGCAAACAGTCGTTCGACCATGGGGATGAAGTGCTCCAGGG
>VYCZ01000084.1:0-2891 GCA_009843675.1 Gammaproteobacteria bacterium
ACCTGGTGACGCCGTGATGGAGCAATAGTCCGTTTTCACAGTAACCTGTTGCCTAAAAGAAACACAATAACGACTTAATACGCAAAAAAATCAAAAAAAGTGTTGTAAATGTACCTTTTCTATGTTGCAATTACTCCAGTTATGCAATATGCTTATTGAAATAAGGGCGTTGAAGAAGCCGAAATCAAGAATTTTTAAAAAATCGCAGTATCTTTTTTGCTTAATACCTTTCCTTGAGGAGGAGAACGATGAAATTTAATACAACCAAGTTCACGACTGTTCTGAGCTCGTTGGCGCTGGTGGGAGCACTCAGCATGCCCACCAATGCGGCAGTGGTCCTGGGCGGCGCAGACGGTTGGGAAGTCAGCTACGGCGGCTTTATCAACCTATTCTATACCCAGAGCGATTTTGAATATGCCGGTGGTAGTAGCGAAGACAGCGCACATCTCAATGAAGGTCTGTTACCCGCCTTCCATACGATGACGGTTAATACCCCTGAGGTTAATGGTTTGAAGGGCATGGGCCAGATTACCTTTGCGGTGGATAGTTCCAGCGAGAAGGCTAGCCGTTTGAACAAATCGGGCGTAGCAGGAACCGGTTCCAACATCGATATGCGTGAAGTTTTCTTCAACGTCTCCGGCGATTTCGGCACCATCAGCGTGGGCCGTACCCTGGCGCTGTTTGGGCGTCAGGCCATTCTCAAAGACATTACCCTGTTCGGCATGGGCGCAATGGCTGGCCCCGATGGTGGCGGCACTGGCTTGGGCCGTATCGGTTATGGTTATGTCTATCCTGATTTCCGTACCCGCTTTGTTTACCAGACCCCGGACATGAATGGTTTCCAACTGTCCGTAGGCATCTTTGACCCGCAGGAGCCATTAGGTGGTAATATTTCTGAGACCGACACCCCACAGTTCCAGGCTGAGGCTACTTTCAACTCTGCGTTCGAAGGCGGCAGTTTTAGTGGCTGGGCTGGTTTTATCTGGCAGGAACAAGAGATTGTGGCATCAAATAGTGATGTCGAAACTGTAGGCTGGAACATCGGTGCCCAAGTGTCTGCGCAAGGCTTCAGTATGACCGGTAGCTACTATGATGGTGAAGCTCTGGGTAGCTTGCTTCACAACATCGGTGGCGGAGATGGTTTCGGGTGTAATGACATGGGTTGCAAAGAAGCCGATAACGAGGGTTATTACGTTCAAGCCAGCTACACTTTCAATGGTGCCACCAAGATTGGCGGTGGCTACGGCGAGTCTAAGCAGGATGGTGACGACATGTATGGTATAGGAGAGGTTAATAATGAATTATGGACAATAGGCGTTTACCACGATGTCAATTCTTGGTTGAAGGTTATTGCCGAGTACGGCAATTATGAGAGTCAGACAATTTTTGGTAACCTTAAAGACGCTGATACCTTCTCCATCGGCGGCTTCCTGCTCTGGTAAACAACTGAGCGGAGTTCCAACTGATACAGTTGGAAGTAGTAACAAGAAGGGGCAACCGTTGGTTGCCCCTTCGTTTTTTATAAACAGGTCTGGCCCTCATCATGCCGGCAAGGCTAGTCACGCTCCGGGAACGCAGAACTTATGAACAGCGAAGACGATAGCCTCAGGACCGAATATTCGGAAGACCTGATAAAGTCCGGAGTCCACGGCAAATATGCCAAACGATTTCGTGAAGGCACAAATATCGTCCTCATCGAGTCTGACTTGCACAAACTATTCCCTGATTCAGATGCTGTAAACCGAGCTTTACGGGAATACGCTGCCAAAATACAATTAACAATTTGATGTCTTCACCTTCCCGGTTTCGCTTCCCGCCATGAGGCTATCCTGCTTTAGTCGTCCGTGTTGCCAGTTCATTCCCCAGAGGTTTAAGTCAAAAAATAATCTGTCACGTTGACTGAGGCAATATCATCGGTGGCAGCATCGGCCTCAACAACGTCTATGTCCGCGAAGAAATCCATCGTACCGTCGCCCTCAACGTCAATATCGAAAGCTTCGGGGTCGGTGTTGATATCGTGGATATCGGAATACCAATCGGGCTCATGCCATTGAAACCACTCGATAGGCAGGGTGATCTCGTTGCCCTGCTCATCAGTCGTTCTATGCTCCCCTTGCACGCGAGCATATTGCCCTGCCATATCTAACTCTCCATTTTGGTTTAAATCAATCCACATCTTCACCTGATACCGCTTGTTTTTCTCCAGTCCTGACAGCCAGGTTACGCTACCGAAGCGGTCAAACCCCAAATCTGTCAGAGCAGCTGGCGGAAAATTCGCGACAACCTTTTCATAGTCGAAGGGTATTCGGTGCCATTCGCCAGGATTGTTTTCCTCATCCAGTTCGCGAATTAGCAGATGTGTCATTACGGTTAATTCTTCGCCTAATGGCGAAGGATCATAGATTGGCCCCATTGTTTGGTCAACATCATCTTCATGTACTAGCGTCGTTTGTTTCTGGACTAACTCAAAGAACCCGCTACTAGAAGAGGTAAGGTCCATGTAAAGAGCAAAGCCGGTCTCGTTGTTGATGACATCAAGGTGTAGCGAGTATTTGGGAACCAGTCCAAGCTCTTGGAGCTTATCGTCGCCAGACTGGTCAATTTGAATTGGGTTTTGCATGGTATTTTCCAATATGAAATAAGCCTACCTGAAGGGAGAACTGAGGGAAAGTATACCCTAACCCGGCCAAGCCGGAACCAAGAAGGTTGGCATTTTAACAATATTTGATGCACAGTGGCGGTACTCACTCAACGGGCGGAGGATGTCAGCCATGAACCCATTCCTGGAGCGGCACCGCGACCACATTGCAGGCACCCTGTCCTGTTTTGACCGGGTCATCATCACCGGCACGCTGCCGGACATCGGCCACGCCGATGCGATGGCGGGTTTT
>VYCZ01000084.1:2901-5048 GCA_009843675.1 Gammaproteobacteria bacterium
CGCCAGGGGATACGGCTGTTCGACTTCCCGAGCTGGGCGGAGGCGTTGCGTAACGACCTCCGGGCGCACGCCGAGCGGTTGGCCGAGGAGTCCGGTGTAGAGGTCGAGTTCATCCGCAAGTATAAGAATTTCCGGGGACACAACACTTAACTCCCGTATAGTGTCTCAATAGCGTAAAGCAGGCCAGGATCGCGTTACCCGATTACAGTCGAAAACCAACAATGCTAAGCCATATCAGGTTAAACAAGTAAGAGGTATGATAGTAAAGTACAGGTTGAGGGCTTCCGATGCCGATTAAGTATGAAATGATTATCTACTGGAGCGCCAGGGATGACGCCTTTATTGTGGAAGTGCCAGGGTTACCCCGGTGTATGGCCGATGGCAGAATATACGGGGAAGCCGTCACCAATGCTGAAAGAGTAATTGGAGAATGGATCGACACTGCCCATGATCTCGGACGGTACGTGCCTGAACCAAGGGGCCGGCTGATGTACGCCTGATCGTTGCGGGAATGTCAAATATTCCTGGTGATACCTCTCATTTTCTTTAGCCCAGCAGACACCATCTCCATAACGATGTCTATGGCCTTGGCTCTGGCGGCGGCCCGCACTTCCGGCTTGATGTTTTTTCTGTGTTCGTTAAGTGATTTGACCATAAGGTGTCTCCGACCCTGGAGGAGATCAGCCTGCGAGCGTAAAGTGGCTCCCACGCGCCGCTTTGAGGTCAAACGTATAGGTTTCCGTACACCCCTGCGTGTGATTGCGATGGGAAATAAGGCAGTCTGCAAAGTCAGAGGAACCTCTTTCATATTCCCGCAAAGCAGCCCAAACTGTTTCACGATCTTCGACTGTGAATTCGTTCGTTATCAGGATTTGGTGAATTGTTGAAGCAACGCGGCGCTTCTCGTAACTATAACCGGTGGTCAGTACCCATACTAATTCCACCAGAACCAGAATACTGATATAGCCAGGTGAGTGTGCCGTACATTGACTTTCGATAAGATGCCCTGCGATCGCTGCCTGCTCAGGATCATCCTGCAGGATGTAGCGCACCAGGATATTGGTGTCGAGGCCGATCATCCCTTGCGCGCGGCGCTCGTTGCAATGGCTTCATTCATCTCTGCAATACTGAGCGTGACTGAGGGTTTGGACAACATGCCTTTAAGCTGTGTGAAAGAGGCGGTGACAGGCGCAACCCGCAGGTTGCCATCTTCCTCCAACATAAATTCAACCTTGTCACCTGCTTTGAGGTGAAGCCTGTCCCGAATCGGTTTGGGAACGGTCACCTGCCCTTTACTTGTGATGGTTGCTTGCATTACTTTACTCCGGATACCTTATTATCAGGTAAGGAATGATAAACCATTCAGGAATGAAATAACAGGAATAAATTCCGGGGACACGATACCTAATTCACTGAACCCTCTTACCTTACGCGAGGCGCACACTGTGCGCCTTTTTGTTTTGGGTCGTGGTTTATTCTATAATTGCTTCACTCAAGATGTTTAAGACTCGCACTTGACCAATCTAATGGAAAAATTAACCAAACCCTGCATCCTGCTTTTCATCCTGGTGTCTTACGCAGGTATTATCCGGGCTGATTGGCTGCCCAGTTTCGGCGCGAACGATGAGGTCCTGTGGAGATCCGGCGGCAACCTGTATATCCGGTTGACGGACCAGGACCAGTCCAAAAAGGATGTGACGCCGCCTAACCAGCACCCGGTGCAGTTGAATGCAAATCAGGTAACCGGCGCCCTGGAGGGTATCGAAGCCTGGAGCGGTGGGGGCTTCTTCAAGAAGAAACAACTCAGGCCCCTGTTTTCCCTGCAACAGGCACGCCTGCTCGGACAATTCATCAGCGCCGGCCTGGCCAAGGCCAGGCCCGACCAGGATATCGTCTTTGTGCTGGCCCGGTCGGAAAAGAAATACCTCGTCCTCCAGAACACGGGTTATACGGGAGGGCGCGCTTTCTACCTGGGCGGCAAACTGCACCTCATCATCGGCGATTATGACAATGAAGGCGACCGGTTCAAGGAAACGGTGGAAAGGAGCCATGGTGTAACGGAAACAAAGCAGTACTTCAAACACGGCCGCCGGGCCAAGGCTGTTGGTTTCAAGGGTACGATAGTAGCTAGGGCCGGCGTTGAAGCC
>VYCZ01000084.1:5058-12776 GCA_009843675.1 Gammaproteobacteria bacterium
CGCCGGGACTGGATAGAGATAGACCTGGAACAAGCCGCTGCGGTTTACCTGGCGGAAAAGGCGCAACAAACGGCGCCGGAGGAAACCGCGACCAGCGCTGCCATGCAGGCCGAGGCGGCCAGGCTGGCGCGGGAACGGCGGGAAATACGCCTGGAGATGGCGAAGATGCGCAAGGAGATGCAATCCTCCTCAGGCGAGAATAATTCTACCCAGACGATCGAGCAGAGACTGATGACCCTGAAGGAACTGCGCGACAAGGAATTGATCAGCCCCGAAGAGTACCAACAAAAGCGGGAACAGATCCTGGGCGACATTTAATCAACTGGTCCGGGACACAAAAATCCGATTTCAATTCAGTTCCCTCATACCGGTGCAGTTATTCCGGCGCAAGTCAGCCTCATCCCGGACTTCCATGCGTGAGTTATACCCCGAAATCAATGCGTCGAACAGCTATCGCCTCAAGGTGGACCCGGTACACACCATTTATGTCGAGGAGGCCGGCAACCCACGGGGTATCCCGGTCATCTTCCTGCATGGAGGGCCCGGTTCGGGCTGCAACGAGAACCACCGGCGCTACTTCAATCCGAAAAAATACCGGGTGGTCCTGTTCGACCAGCGTGGCTGCCACCGCTCAACGCCGGCCGGCGAGACCAGGAACAACTCGACTCCAGACTTGCTGCAGGACATCGAACGCATAAGAGAACACCTGGGCATAGAGCAGTGGCTGGTATTCGGCGGTTCCTGGGGCGCCACCCTGGGCTTGCTGTATGCACAGTCACACCCCTCGCGTGTGCTGGGTATGATCCTGCGCGGCACCTTCCTGGCCCGACAAAAAGACCTGGACTGGTTCGGCAGGAAAGGCGCCAGCATGATCTTTCCCGATTACTGGCAGGATTTTACCGGAATCATACCGGACCCTGAAAGAAGCGACCTCATATCGGCCTATTACGCCCGGGTCCATGGCGCAGACAGGGAAGCCCGGGAAACTGCGGCCATGGCCTGGTCTAAATGGGCGGGCCGCCTGGTCACTTACCTGCTGCCGGGCGCGGACTATACGCCGGGTGATGTCGGCAAGACCGTACGGGAAGTGCTGATAGAAACCCACTATGCCATGCATCGCTACTTTATCGATGAGAACCGGATACTGGATAACGCGGCGTTGCTGCCGCCCGTACCGATCCGGATCGTCCACGGCCGCCGCGACCTGACCTGTACCCTGGACGCGTCCTGGTCCCTGCACCGGGCGCTACCCGACTCTGAACTGGTGATTGTAAAGGAAGGGGGGCACCTGGCCGGCGAACCCGTGATGGTGGATGCCCTGGTCACTGCGACCGATGATATGGCGAAGCGGCTGGGTTGAATGACTGACGCGCCATCCAAACCACTGCTCATGGGGGTCCTCAACGTAACCCCTGACAGCTTTTCCGATGGCGGATTGCACCATGACCTGGACGCGGCCGTGGCGCGCGCCCGCGAGATGGTGGACCTTGGCGCGGATATCGTCGATATCGGGGGTGAATCCACCCGCCCGGGGGCGAACAGGGTATCGATAGAAGAACAACTGAAGCGCGTCATTCCGGTTCTCCGGCAACTGCAACAGGAACTCCCTGCCGAAATCCCCATCAGTATAGACACGACCTCGACCCTGGTCGCCGGCGCCGCGCTGGAACAGGGAGCAACCATCGTCAATGACATCTCCGCGGGACGGGACGACCCCGGTATGTTCAGCCTGGTTGCCGAAGCCGGGACGCCGTACATCATCATGCACATGCAGGGAACCCCCAGGACCATGCAGGACAACCCCAGATACAACGAAGTAGTAGCCGAAATCAAGGCTTTCCTGGTGGAACGTGCGCTGGCCGCTCAGGCCGCAGGCGTCTTGCGGAAAAACCTGGTGATCGATCCGGGCATCGGGTTCGGTAAATCCAAACGCGACAACCTGGACATCATATTAAACCTCGACAGTTTCATTGCAACCGGCTACAAGGTCATGCTGGGAGCAAGCAGAAAACGCTTCATGGGTTCAATTTGCGACATAACCAGCTACAGCGAACTGGTGGGCGCGACCTGCGCGACTACAACCATTGGTGTTTTTGCCGGGGTCAGTATCCTGCGCGTGCACGACATAAAGGAAAACCGCCAGGCCCTGGACGTGGCCTGGGCGCTTCTGGAAAGAAAAAGGGGACAGATTTAATCTACTATTCCCGTCTACGCGGGAATGGTTCTGTCGCTCATGATGTCCTTAGAATTCCGCATATTCCGGAACACCAACGGCTTGCTTTCAAACTCTTTTGTACCGGACAAGCTGCCAATCCGGTCCACGTCGGCGTGTAATTGCCCGTGGTGGGGTGATTTATCGCATACCGGGTCGGCGTTGGTGGCATCGCCCGTGAGCATGTAAGCCTGGCAGCGGCAACCGCCGAAGTCTTTCTCCTTTTCCGGGCAACTCCTGCAAGGTTCCTGCATCCAGTCGAAGCCGCGGTACTTGTTGAAGGCATCGGAGTCGTTCCAGATATGGTCGATGCTGTGGTCCCTCACGTTGGGAAATTCCAGTCCCGGCAACTGGGCGGCGGCGTGGCAGGGCAGGGCGCTGCCGTCCGGGGCGATGGTCAGGAAGATCGCCCCCCAGCCGTTCATGCAGGCCTTGGGACGGTTCTCGAAGTAATCCGGGATAACATAGATGATCTTCATCCTGTCCTTCATCTTTTCCTGGTATTCCTTCGCCACGACTTCGGCCCTGGCGAGTTGCTCCCGGGTGGGCAGCAACTGGTCGATATTGACTCTTGACCAGCCGTAATACTGGGTGCTGGCCAGTTCCACGTAATCGGCGTTCAGATCCACGGTCATGTCCAGGATATCCCGTATCTGGTCGACGTTTTTCCGGTGCAGCACGATGTTCAGCACCATGGGGTACTCAAATTCCTTGACCACCCTGGCCATCTCCTGCTTGTGGCGGAAACTTTTCGTGCCGCCGAGATAGTTGTTCAACTCCTCGTTGCTGGCCTGGAAACTGATCTGGATATGGTCCAGGCCCGCTTCCTTGAATTTTTTCACCCGGTCCGCATCCATGCCCACCCCGGAGGTGATCAGGTTGGTGTAATAGCCCAGGCGCCTTGCCTCGGCGATCAGCTCTTCCAGGTCGCGCCGCACCAGGGGTTCGCCGCCGGAGAAGCCCAGCTGGGTCGCGCCCATCTTGCGCGCCTGCTGCAATACCCTGATCCAGTCTTCCGTGCTGAGCTCATCGTTGTATTTGGCGATCTCCACCGGGTTGGAGCAGTAAGGGCACTGCAACGGGCAACGGTAAGTGAGCTCTGCCAAAAGCCACAGTGGTTGACTACGGTTTGTATCTGATCCAGCCATTGTTTCTCGCATTGTCTAAAAAGTTACGGACGTCGTCTTTCAGGTCGACCCCGGGAAACGCGCCCTCAAGTTCGGTGATGATCTCTTCCGTGCTCTTGATGCCGTCACAGCGTTTCATGATCTCGCCGGCGCTGCCGCTGAGTTTAACCATCCCCTCCGGGTACAGGATCACGTAACAGTCCTGGGCTTCTTCCCACTGGAAGCGGAAGGTAGGAGCGATTTCCGGGATGTTATTCATGATATATGGATATATGGGGTCAGAGTAAGAAATTCGCCAGAATTTTTACTCTGACCCCAGGATATTGATACATCTGTACCCAGAACCCAAGTGTCTGTATTCATGTATCTACACAGTAATAGGGTGGCCTGTTTTCAATATAGGCCATCCACATGGCGTCCAGCATGGTCCAGAGTATATCCAGCTTCAGTTGCAGGATGTTCAGCGCCCGCTCCTGCTCCGCCCGGGTCCTGAAATAATCCAGGGTAACGTCCAGGCCGTGCTGCACGTCCCGCCTCGCTTCGCTCAGCCGCTTGCGGAAGTAGTTGTATCCCTTTTCGTCTATCCAGGTGTAATGCTGCGGCCAGTTGTCCAGCCGCTTCTGGTGTATCTTCGGGGCGAACAGTTCGGTGAGCGATGAACAGGCCGCTTCCTGCCAGGTTGCCGTGCGGGCGAAGTTGTAATAAGCGTCTATGGCGAAGCGCACGCCGGGCAACACGCGTTCCTCGGAGATTAATTCGCTCCGGCCCAGGCCCACGGCCTCGCCCAGTTGCAGCCATGCCTCAATGCCGCCGTCTTCACCGTCCTGGCCGTCGTGGTCGATGATACGCTGCACCCATTGGCGCCTGACGTCGCGTTCGCGGCAGTTGGCCATGATCGCGGCGTCCTTCACCGGGATACTGGTCTGGTAGTAAAACCGGTTGGCCACCCAGCCCTGTATCGCCGGCTTGTCCAGTTTTCCCGAATTCATCAGCACGTGGAACGGATGATGGATATGGTAATACTTCTCCTTGTCGCGCAAGCGCTGCTCGAATTCCTGCCGGGGCCATGGTGCCTGTGTTTCTGTCATACCTGTTTACGTCTCTTCGTTTATCTGCTCCGAATAACAGAGCGAAAATCATGCCAGTTCCTGCAGTGTTCCCCGCAGAAAAAATAAGGCATATAAAACAATAAGTTATGAGTTCAGTAAGGAGACAATTATAGCATGGCAAGTCGTTGTATTAAACCATTCGACAACTGGATTGGTTCATATAAACCAATAACGTGACTTTTATGTTTATTCCATCTGCGCTAATCTGCGTTATCTGCGGATAAATCATATAATCCATGACCGAGCACATCCTCTTCCTGACCGGCAAGCTCGCGCAAAAGCGCCTGCAGCGCGTCCTGGACGCGATGCAGCCGGTTGAGTTTGACTACGAGATACGCAACATCGGCGTCAGCGTCGCCGCGCTGATGACCGCGCAGATGATCGGCCGCCGCCTGCAGGGACTGGAAGGGGTGGACCGCATCGTGGTGCCGGGGCTGTGCCAGGGCGACCTGGACGCCCTGGGCGAGAACCTGGGCGTGCCGGTACAGCGGGGCACCGTGGACGTCAAGGACCTGCCCGTTTTTTTCGGGCGCGCGGCACAGGCGATCAGCCTGGATGACTACAGCATGGGCATTTTTGCCGAGATAGTGGAGGCCCCGCAGATCAGCGTGGATGAGATCCTGGCCAGGGCCGCAAGATACAAACGGGACGGCGCCGATGTGATCGACGTCGGCTGCCTGCCGGATACGCCTTTCCCGCACCTGGAAGAGGCGGTCCAGGCCCTGCATGGGGAAGGTTACACGGTCAGTGTCGATTCCCTGGACAACGAGGAACTGTTGCGCGGCGCAAACGCGGGCGCCGATTACCTGCTCAGCCTGCATGAAGGCAGCGCCTGGATCGCCGATGAGACCGCGGCAATTCCCGTCCTGATCCCGGAACAGCATACCGACATGCCTTCCCTGTACCGGCTGATAGATAATTTCATGGAGCAGGATAAACCGTTCATTGCCGACAGTATCCTGGACCCGGTCCACTTCGGGTTTACCGCTTCCATCATCCGCTATCACGCCTTGCGGGAGCGCTACCCCGGCATCGAGATCATGATGGGGACCGGCAACCTCACCGAGTTGACCGAGGCGGACACCGGCGGCATCAATGCCATGCTGTGCGGCATCATATCGGAACTGGACATCAATCACGTGCTGGCGACCGAGGTCAGCCCCCACGCCTGTTCCGTGGTGCGCGAACTGGACCTGGCCAGGCGCATCATGCATGCGGCAAAACAGGATGAGGGGCTTCCCAAGGGCATCGACGGCGGCCTGTTGACCGGCCATGAACGCAAACCATTCCCCTATGACCTGGACGAGATCAGGGAACTGGCCGAACAGATCACTGACCCCAGTTACCGGGTGGAAATAACGCCCGAAGGCATCCACGTATTCAACCGTGACGGCCTGGTGACTGGGCAGGATCCCTATGAGTTATTTCCCGCGCTGAAACTGCTGGAGGACGATGCGCCCCATGCCTTCTACATGGGCGTCGAACTGGCGAAGGCGGAGGCTGCCCTGAAACTGGGCAAACGTTACGTGCAGGACGAGGACCTGGACTGGGGAGTGGCGGTCGTCCCCGGAACGGATACAGATCGGGAGCAGCGCATGCAGTCCGCGCACGACATGAAGGGCCGGCCCGCTGACGAATACAAACCCGCCGGTTCAACATTACAGGCAAGGAAACGCAAGTCCTCATGATTTACGAAACGGTCATCACCACCATGAACCCGGACGGGAGCGTGCATATCGCGCCCATGGGCATCCGCCATGAAAACGAAAAATACCTGATCGCGCCGTTCAAGCCGTCACGGACCCTGGATAACCTGCTACACTCCGGCGTGGCGGTGATTAATGCTACGGCGGATGTCTTGATCATCGCCGGCTGCCTGACCGGCCGCCATGACTGGCCGGTGGTGCAGGCGACTCATATCGCCTGCAAACGCCTGGCCGGCGCCCTTTCCCACGTAGAAGTACGGGTAGAGAGCAGCAAGGATGACGAGTTGCGCCCGGTGTTTACCTGCCGCGCGGTGCATGCCGCTACCCACGGGCCGTTCAGGGGCTTCAACCGCGCCCAGGCCGCGGTGGTCGAAGCGGCGATACTGGTCAGCCGCCTGCACCTGTTGCCGGAACAGAAGATCCGCTCGGAACTTGAGTACCTGGACATCGCTATCGGCAAGACCGCCGGGGAAAACGAGCGGACCGCGTGGCAATGGCTGATGGAAAAGGTCGAGCAGTATTATTCAACAAATGCAAATAAGAGGTAAACAATGACGGGATTTCTTGCCAGCGTCTCTTCCGTCGATGAAGCGCGCCTGGTCCGTTCCCTTGGGGTGGACGTGATAGATTTGAAAGACCCGGCCAGGGGCGCGCTGGGCGCGCTGGATGAAGACAGCGTACGCGCCATCGCATCGCTGCCGGATAAAAATACCATGCTCAGCGCCACCATCGGCGACCTCCCGGTCTATGCCGCGGAACTTGAGAGCGCCATAGCCGGCATGCACGCCTGCGGCGTCGATATCGTCAAGGTCGGCGTGTTTGACAGGAACATCTCACCGTTCATGTTGTCCGTCCTGGACCGGCTCACGGCCAGAGGCATCTCCATTGTCCTGGTCTTTTTTGCCGAACTGTATCCACCCGACATCGACTTCCAGCGACTCCGGCGCGGCGGCATCACGGGCGTGATGCTGGATACCTGCGAGAAGGCAAACGGGAACCTGCGGGACAAGCTCGACGACGGTACACTGACGGAGTTCGTCCGCAAGGCAGAACAGGCAGGACTGGTTACCGGCCTTGCGGGTTCATTGACCAGGAAGGACATCCCACCTTTGCTGGAAATCAACCCGGACTACCTGGGGTTCCGCGGCGCCTTGTGCAAACGACACCGGCGCACTTCAGAGATGGACGGCGCAAAAGTCGCCGAAATCCGGAAGCTGATTCCGAAAGGTTCTCTTTTCACAACTTGGGAGGCAGTCCGGGATAGTCGGTTCAGGAATATCATCCGCAGGGATAGCGGATGACGAAGCGTACAGGGATGTATTCACAGCGTGTCCTGAACCGACTATCCCGGACTGCCTTTGGCACCATATATCAAATGGTAATTTGCTACAATACGATACGAACAACCATTCCGTAAAAGGGGAACACTTATGGCAAAGTGGCGTAAAGAAACGAAAGATGCCACCTACGAGGTGGATGAGATTGAACAGCGGCTCAAGGACGAACTGCCGAACTGGTATTACGAGGACGGCTGGTTCCGGCGCCGGTACTAGACCAGCGGCTG
>VYCZ01000084.1:12786-18195 GCA_009843675.1 Gammaproteobacteria bacterium
CTATGCCTTCGTTATCGTCAAACTGATGAACCACGCGGCAAAAGGCGTGACCGACAAGGACTTCGAACTGGCAAAAAAGATCGAGGAAGTGGTGATGTGGCAACCGGGCGTGGACGAAGACAGCGCCCTGGACGGCACGCCGGACGACCAGCGCTTCAAGTACATCAAGTATGGCTGACACGCGTATTGGAGGCGTTTGGTGAGCGCCAACCCCGTCAGGATTGAAGAATATGCCATCCGGCAGGAGCCTTACTATGAGCCTGCCGGCAACGAGATAGACATATTCGAGGCGGCCGCCGGCAACGGCCTGCCTGTATTGCTGAAGGGTCCCACCGGGTGCGGCAAAACCCGGTTCATGGAATACATGAGCTGGCGTCTTGACCGGCCCGTGATCACGGTATCCTGCCATGATGATTTGTCCGCCTCCGACCTGGTAGGGCGCTACCTGATCAAGGGTGGGGAGACTGTCTGGGTTGACGGTCCGCTGACGCGGGCGGTGCGTAGCGGCGCTATCTGCTACCTGGACGAGATCGTTGAGGCCAGGAAGGACACGACAGTGGTAATCCATCCCTTGTGTGATGACCGGCGTCTCCTGCCCATAGAAAAACTGGGTGAATTGCTGGAGGCCCCGCCGGAGTTCTGTTTGACGGTTTCCTACAACCCCGGGTACCAGAGCGTTCTCAAGGACTTGAAGCAGAGCACGCGGCAACGGTTTGTCGCGCTGGATTTTTCCTACCCCCAGCCCGACCGGGAAGTGGAGATCCTGGTGAAAGAAACAGGCGTCAACACGGCAACGGCCACGATGCTGGTCAGGTTTGCCGGCATGACCAGGAACCTTAAGGACAATGGGCTGACCGAAGGCGCCAGCACCAGGTTGATTGTGAACGCGGCCAGGTTGATCCGGCATGGCATAGCTCCCCGCCAAGCCTGTGAGACCGCGGTGAACCAGGCCCTCACCGACGACGAAGAAATACTGAAAACGGTCAGGGAACTTTGCGCCTCCGTAGTGTAATTCGTGCCGGAACTTGACCCCGCAGCGCAGCGTCACGTAGATCAGTGGTTACAGATCCTGCAGCGGGACCATCCCGACTTGCAGGCGCATTTTTCAGGCCGGCTCGACCGCGCGTTAGCTCTCCTGGAAATAGAAGGCGTTGATGCCTGGATGACCGCGATCCTGGACCGCTATGACAAACGCGGCCTGGGCGCTGCTATTGAGGCCATAGCAAACCTGGATGCATTCGCCGAAGACTACCGGGCCCGGCAATCCGGAGTGCGCCTGGAAGAACTCGAACCCTTCCTGGAAAAATATTTGACCGGCCTGGGCGGACGCCCCCTGCGCGTCATGAACGGAGAGCATGTCTTTACCGACACGGAGTCCATTTACCTGCCGGCTTTCTTGAATGTCTTCGACAGGCGCAGTGATAATGAAACCCTGTACAAGCTGACCGCCGTGTATCACTGGGCGCAGAACCGCTACGGAGGCTGGCGCCTGGACGCCTTGGAACGCCTGTTGCAATTGCCCGGCCTGCCCCGCGCCCTGCCTGTTTTTGCGGCCCTGGAAAGCCTGCGCCTGGAGGCGCGCCTGGCCCTGTATTTTCCGGGGCTGCACCGGGAGTTGAGGCGCCTGGATAACCTGGACGAAGACGGCCGGGCGCGTTACCTGGCCTGGTCTGAGGATAACCGCTTGCTGCTGCAGGCCGGCGCAGGTCCCATGGACAGCATGGACAGGATAAGCGGCAACCTGGGGAAACCGCTCCCGGCGCGCAAGGCTTATCACGGCGAATACTTCCCGGAAACGGTCCTGGAAAAGCTGCGGGAGCGGGTGAAACAGGAGAAAGACAAATTGCAGCAGTCGCTGGCGCGACTCGGCCGGGAACAGCCGGGCCTGGTCATTGCCGGCGCCGGCGATCCGGACAATGCGCAATGGACGGTATCCGGGGTGGATCCCGGCGTTGGTTTTAACAGCGTAAACCAGGGGCCCGGCGCCTTGACACTGCTTTTCGGGGACCAGGAGCCTGTTGCCGATGACGAGGTAAAACAGTTGCTTGTGTCCATCATCCAGGACCTCGGCCGGTTGCCCGAAGATTACCTGCAGGTCAGTGGCGGTTATTCCGGTTACCCGCATACGGATACGGACAGCGGCCCGGGCGAGGCCGGCAAGGCCGCCGCGGGCTACGACCTGCAAAACCCGGTGTATTACCCGGAATGGGATTACACCAGGCAACGCTACCGTAACGAATTCTGCGCCCTGACGGAAGTTGATGTCGCGCCGGTCGAGGACAATTTTTATACCGGGACACTGGAGAAATACCGTTTTCACCTGCAATCGGTGCGCCGTTCGTTCGAGACGATGGCCGAGGGTTATGAACAGCGCAAGCGCCAGACTTTCGGCGATGAGATCGATTTTGACGCCCTGGTGGAGGCCAGTGCCGACCGCCGGCAGGGCCTGGAGATGAGCGAGAACCTGTACAGTTGTTTCCACAGGAGCCGGCGTGACGTGGCGGTGATGTTCATGGTGGACATGAGCGGTTCCACCCGGGGCTGGGTTAACCTGGTGGAAAGAGAGGCGCTGGTGTTGCTCTGCGAGGCCCTGGAGATGTTATCCGACCCTTACGCCATCTACGGATTTTCCGGCAGGACACACAAGCGTTGTGAAATCTACCGGGTCAAAAAGTTTGAGGAGGCCTGCACGGCACTGGTGCGGGCCCGGATCAGCGGCATCAAACCCAGGACCTATACACGTATGGGCGTAGCAATACGCCACCTGGGAAAATACCTGCAGGCGCTGAAGGCCAGGTCCAGGTTGCTGATTACCCTGTCCGACGGCAAACCCGAGGATTACGGCGGTTACCGGGGCCGCTACGGCATGGAAGATACTCGCCAGGCCATCGCGGAAGTCCGCGCCGGCGGTGTCTATCCATTTTGCATTACCATCGACAACGAGGCGAGGGAGTACCTGCCCTACATGTATGGCAGCGCCAACTACACGGTGATCGATGATGTGCGCAAACTGCCTTATAAGGTGTCCGACATCTACCGCCGTTTGACTACCTGACCCAGCCTCCGGACTTCCCCCCTGATTTCTCCAGGAGTCTGACCGTCTCGATGCTCATGCCCCGGTCCACAGCCTTGCACATGTCGTAGATCGTCAGCAGGGTCACCTGCACCGCGTTCAACGCCTCCATTTCGACGCCGGTGGGACCGACGGTCTCTACCTGCGCCCGGCAATACACCGCGCTCTCGCCGGACCTGGGTTCAAGACCGATGTCGATACGGCTGATGGCCAGCGGATGGCACAGCGGGATCAGCTCCGCGGTTTTCTTTGCCGCCATGATGCCGGCAACCCTGGCGATTCCCAGCACGTCCCCCTTCTTGTGTCCTCCCTCCATGATCAAGGCCAGCGTGCCGGCCTGCATCGTGATGGTCCCTTCAGCCACGGCGATACGGTGGGTTGCGTCCTTGGCCCCGACGTCAACCATGTGCGCTTCACCGGTTTCGTTGAAATGTGTCAGGTCCGCCATAAAGATTCATCTCCCGTGTATTATGCGTTTATAATACGACAAACACCGTCAGGTTTATACGTAGCGCAAATTCAATGTCCATAATTAAGGTAAAGTTTTTTGCCCGCATCCGGGAAGAAATGGGGCGCGCCGAAGACCAGCTCGACTTCAGGCACGGCCTCAAGGTCTCGGACGTCTGGAACTGGGCCAGCGGCGATGATGAAATACCGGAAGCGATGCTGGTGGCCGTCAACATGGAACACGTCAAGGGCGACCCCGAATTGAAGGAAGGAGATGAAGTCGCTTTCTTCCCGCCCGTCACGGGAGGGTGAGCCGGCCGTCATGCGGGTGGAGTTGAGACCGGCGCCGTTCGATGCGGTGGCTGAAGTACGGGATTATCGCGCGTCCGGCGGCATTTCCGGCAAATCCGGCGCTACCAGTATCTTCATCGGCACCATGCGCGACTTCAATGAAGGTGAGGAAGTACGCAACATGACCCTGGAACATTATCCGGGCATGACGGAAAAGCACCTGGAAGAGATCTGCAAACAGGCGGAAAACCGCTGGGCCGTGCACGATATCCTGGTCCTGCATCGCACCGGGGACATCGAGGTGGGCGAAGACATCGTGCTGGTAGCGACCTGGGCGGCCCACCGGGGCGATGCCATTGACGCGACCCGTTTCATCATCGAGGATCTCAAACACAGGGCGCCGTTCTGGAAGAAGGAAGCGGTCAGCGAGGGGGAACGCTGGGTTGACAGGAACACCTCGGGGTATTTATCCGCAGATTAACGCAGATTACGCAGAGAACTTTGGGGTCAGAGTCTGTGTTACTCTGACCCCTTATATCGTTTAAATATCAATAAAAAGAGGAGTTTATATCATCATGCGCATCAGGGTATTAGGCGCAGCCGCAGGCGGCGGCTACCCGCAGTGGAACTGCAACCACCCCAACAGCCGGCGGGCCAGGCAGGATGACCCTGCGGCACCGCAACGCACCCAGTCTTCCATCGCGATCAGCTCCGACGGAGATGAGTGGTACCTGTTCAACGCGTCCCCGGACCTGCGCCAGCAGATAAACGACAACGATATCCTGCACCCCAGACAAGACCTGCGCCACAGCCCGATCATGGGCGCGGTGCTGACCAATGCCGACGTGGACCACGTAGCAGGTCTGTTGAACCTGCGCGAATCACAGCCCCTGCGCATCTACGCCACCCAGCGGGTGCTGGGTGTGCTGCAGGCGAATACCATATTCAATGTCCTGAACCCGAAATTCGTCAGCCGCGAACCCATGACCCTGAACGAACCCCTGGAACTGCAGAAACCGGACGGCAGCTCCATGGGAATACGCCTAACGCCTTTTGCCGTGCCGGGTAAAGTGGCCTTGTGGCTTGAAGACGAGAGCAAAGGCAAGGATTTCGGTTCCGTGGATGAGGACACCATTGCCCTGTACGTGGAAGACACCAACAATGGGAAGTCATTTTACTACATGCCCGCCTGCGCCCGGGTGACGCCTGAACTGGCCGAACGCATCAGTGGCGCGGATCTGGTCTTCTTTGACGGCACATTATGGGTGGACGACGAGATGATCCGCGACGGCGTGGGTATCAAGACAGGCAAGCGCATGGGCCATATCAGCGTCTCTGGAGAAGATGGCACCCTGGCCGCCCTGAAAGACTTGAGTATAAAGCGCAAAATCTTTATCCACATCAATACTACCAACCCGATCCTCTATGCTAACAGCGAGGAACGCAGGGAGGTGGAAGCCGCGGGCTGGGAAGTGTCCTACGACGGCATGGATATTAATTTATAGAACAATCTGTGGCTGAACCTCTACAGGTGGGGATGGCCTTTTCAAGACCCTCTGGAAGCCATGGATGGCTGGAAGGGAGCGTACATGGACGTA
>VYCZ01000290.1 GCA_009843675.1 Gammaproteobacteria bacterium
CTCCAGGGATTGCTCAGCCTGTGTGCCGGCGGTGCAACTGCGTTCGCGTTTGCGCCGTACGAAATCAGCGTCATCCCGTTCATCACGCTGGCATTCCTGTTCCATCTCTGGCGCACGGGCAGCGCAGGGCAAGCCTTTATCAACGGTTACCTGTTCGGCCTCGGCCTGTTTGGCGTGGGCGTAAGCTGGCTGCATATCAGCATCAACCTTTTTTCGGGGATCAACCTGGCCGGCGCTTACCTGCTGACTTTTCTGCTGGTAGCCTACCTGGCACTGTTCCCCGCGCTGACCGGGTTCCTTGCAAACTGCCGGCCGGTGCGCTCCGATCACTGTTTCTTCCTGGTGGTCATGCCGTCGTTATGGGCTCTTGGAGAATGGGTCCGGTCCTGGCTGTTTACCGGGTTCCCGTGGTTGACCCTGGGATACACGCAAACGGACGGCATGTTGTCCGGCTACGGCAGTCTTGTCGGCGTATTCGGCATCAGTTTCATCCTCGCTTTCCTGGCAGGCGGGTTAATCCTGCTTACCGGGAAAGACAGGAGAATGTCCCTGGCTTTAACCTTGTTGCTTGTCCTTGCTGTAAGCTGGCAGTTGCGCGCGCTCCAGTGGACGGACAACAGCGGCAGGGAGATCGAAGTCGCCCTGGTCCAGGGAGCCATCCCGCAGGAAATAAAATGGCTGCCGGAGTACAGGAGCCTGTCCCTGGACCGTTATCCTGAACTGACGGAGCCGTTCTGGGGCCATGATTTGATTATCTGGCCGGAAACGGCCGTTCCCGGTTTTTTGCATCAATTCCGCGAGTATATGGACGGGCTCGGCAGAACCGCGAGTTATAGCGGCTCCATATTGCTGGTCGGACTGCCCACCAGGGGTCCCGACAACGGCGCAAAGTTCAACAGCCTGGTTCTGCTGGGCGCCGATCCACAGGTCTACAATAAACGCCACCTTGTCCCCTTCGGTGAATACCTGCCGCTGAAACCGTTGCTGCGATGGCCGCTTGACATGTTGAAGGTATCCATAGCGGATTTTGCCGCCGGCGCCGGGGACGACCCTCCATTGTTTCATGCCGGCGGTTTTGCCATGGGATTGTCCATCTGTTTTGAAGCCGTCTTCGGCTCTGAAGTCATCAGCGCCCTGCCTGAAGCCCAGGTGCTGGTAAACGTCAGCAACGATGCCTGGTTTGGCGATTCCGCCTCCCCCCACCAGCACCTGCAAATGGCCCGGATGCGCGCCATCGAAACCGGGCGCTACTTGCTGCGCGCCACGAATACCGGGATCAGCGCAATCATCGATGAAAAAGGGAGGATAGCCGGCAAGACACGCCAGTTCGAACCCGATGCCGTAGCCACAAAAGTTCCCCTGTTTACGGGCAGCACCCTATATGTCCTGACCGGCGACATCCTGGTTGTGACACTGTGCCTGGTGCTGCTGGCCTGGGTCCTGATATTCAGCGAGAAGAAGAGTTACCGGGGACAGGCTTAAGCCTGTCCTTAGAATTGCATCCGGTACCGGGCATAGAAGATGCGCCCGCGCGGGTCGTGGGTGTAGTAATCGTAGGCGCCGTCCACGTTTACCAGCGGCGGCCCCTCATTCAGCAGATTTTTGACTCCCAGGGTCACATACGAGCCTTTTTGCCGGGCAATCTGGGTCGGTAATTCGAGCCGGTATTGCAGATCGACGGTAGTCATACTGTCGATGGTTTCCGCATAACCGATGTAGGCTCCGAGAAAGGCGCTCTGCGGGGTATCATCCTTGTAACTATGGATGTAACGCAGGTTCAGGAACACATCATGCCGTCCGTGTTGCCAGTTCAACCCCGCGTTAGCCCGGTATCTCGGCATCGGCCTGCCTATGGAATTGCCCGCGTTGCGGCTGCCTGCCCCCTTAATCTTCTCTCCATTGGCAAGGATGATGTCGTATTCCAGGGTATAGCTCAGGTCGAGCGAAACGCGGAAAAAACCCGCCCTCGCCATGTCCCGGGCATAAGCAAGCGCGAGGTCGATACCCGAAGATTCCAGGCTGGGTGCATTGAAGTAAGAAGCTTCAGTGCTCACCAGGTAGCCGTCTTCCCGGCGGATAACCTTGTCCGGGAGGCCGGGACCGACACTGTAGACGGTGACGATGCCGTCGCCGTCCAGGTCCCAGGATCCGCACAGCGGCCCCGTAGCGGGATCACCGTTCAAGCCGCCGGGGCAACGCGAGGCATTGTCGCGGTCGATCAGTTCCTGGTGTCCCTCACGCGCTATCAGGTCGGTGTAGTCATAATTATAGTAATCCAGGTCCAGCGAAAATCCGTCCAGCGCGCCTGCGGGATTCCAGGAAAATCCGACATTGAAAACTTCCGCCTGTTCCGGTTTCAGGTCCGGGTTGCCGGTGGCTGAAGAAGCGCGATAAGCCAGTGCCGGTGCGTTGGAAAACGGATCGCTGGAGTTCCGGAACAGGGTGCGGCTGCCGCCGGTCTGCAACAGGGAACCCGTGCGGAAGGACGTCCCCCAGGAAGCGCTCAACGACAGCGAATCATGGGGACGCAAGAGGAGCGACAGTTTCGGATCGAAAGTATCCTTGTTCAGTTGTTCAAAGGATTCGTAGCGCCCTGCAAGGGTCAGTTCAGCCCACTCCGTCAATGGCGCCAGGGCCTCTGCAAACACAGACCAGGAACTCAGCCGGTTGTCCCAGTCCCGATCGCCCGTGAGAAAGGTAAAGTTGAAGGCGTTGGCATCATCGTCGTAGTCAAACCGGGCTTCATCCTCCCGGTACTGGAAACCCAGGGCAAGTCCCAGGGGACCGTTCGGCAAGTCGATGGCATCCCCGGACAGCAGCAGGTCGAAAACGACCTGGTCGACTTCGGCGTCAGTGATGTATGCGCCCTGGGTCCAGCGCAGCAGTTCGGCGGGATTCCGGTATTTACGCGCAGCCTCGGCCACGCTGAGCCGGGGGTCGGCGGCCCAGGGAGAATTATCTGCAGTATCCCAGCGTTCACCAGTAACCGGGTCGTACACGCTGGTCTGAAAGCTGTTGTAATAGTAACACGCGCCTGTACCGAGGTTGCCGGAGCCGGGCATACCGGTCTGCGGGTCGCACTCCGGTCCGCCCAGGCCCGCGAAGGCCAGGTCCATGCGCGAGGTAAGCGTGTCCACCGGCCAGTTCAGGTCGAGCTGGTTACGGGAGTAGATCAGGTCCGTATCCAGAAACCAGTCGCGTCCGGCCAGCGTAAAGTCGGACCGCAGGCCGATCAACGCCCGCAGGTTTTCCCGGCGCGCGCTGGACACAGTGCTGATGGGACGATCTTCATCGGGTGTATCGATGGCGCCTCCCAGTATGCGCTGCATTGCCTGGTAAGGGACCGGTTCGAACCCGCGTCGCGCCGCATCCAGTTGCAGCCCGAAGTGGTGCTCAGGCACGATGACATAACGCACGTCCGGATAGAGGGAGTTGCCGCGGGAGGACTCCTGCTCGGAGTAGCTGAATGAACCGTAAATTTCCATGTTCGACGCTGGGTATAAACTTCCGTCAGCATGAAACTTCAGCTGCTCCTCGGGACGCACCAGGGCGAAAAAGCTCGAGTAATCATACACACAGATATGGTTGAAATCCGGATGCAGGCCCAGGGTGCCCATGGGGCCGTCGTCCGCGGCTGCCTTCTCGCACTCCGGGTCCGGCAGGCTGCCGGAGAAATCCTCCGGGTCGGCGCCTCCTTGCGGCCACCAGTAGTTGGAGTCCACGGGTGTCGCTCCCCGGGCCGGGTGTTGCGGCACGTAACGCCCCGGCTGTCCGAAACTGGACAGGCCGGAACGGCCGAACCGGTCGAAACGGTCGGCGAAAGTGAGCTCCCCGCGATCCAGGTAGCTGGCAGCCAGGTTGATATACCCCCACTCACCGTCCATCCCGGCCAGGCCCGAGAACAGCAGGTCCTGCTGCTCGCCGGTTTCATAATCGCTGCTGAAATCGGCCTGCAGTTCAACCCCGGTAAACCCGCGCCGGGTAATAAAGTTCACCACGCCGGCTACGGCATCGGAGCCGTACAACGCGGATGCGCCGTCCTTGACGACTTCAACCCGCTCCAGCGCAATATTGGGCACCAGTCCCTGTACGTCCACGTAACTGCTGCCGCTGTTGTCGAAACTGGTGCTGACAGTGCGCCTGCCGTTAATCAGTACCAGCGTAGCGCCGTTACCGAGATTGCGCAGGTTGACGCTGGCATTGCCGGTGGAACTGTCGTCTCCGGCCCAGTTGGTGGCGGATACGCCCAGCGATCCGGAGTTGAAACTCAGGCTGCGAATGATTTCCTTGATATCGGTGGCGCCGGCAACGTCCAGGTCATCCCTGCCAAGCACCGTCAAGGGTGAAGCATAATCCCTGGACTCCCGTTTCAGGTGGCTGCCGGTGACGACTATCTCTTCGAGCTCTCCGTCCTGTGGGTCGGCGCGCAGTTCTCCGGCTGCGATACAGCCTGTAAAGGTGACGGCACAGCAGAGCAGTATCGGGAACGATTTCACCAGTGACCCCAGGGTATCAACCTGCCCTTTCAACCCCTGCCCGGTCGCGGTTTATGGAAGTGGTTGATCAACAGGACAATAATAATGCCGGCAATAATGAATGTAAACGAGAGCAGCACCGGCAGGGACAGGCCGGACGGGACTACCGGATGGGTTTCGACCAGGAGCGGGTCTCCGCCGACAGTTTCATAGATGCGTTCCTGGAACGGCCATATCACCGTCAATGACGCCAGCAGCAGGCCGGTGATGAACACCACGGTAGCGCGATACCAGCGATCGAGTATCCAGGACAACAGCCTGCTGAAAAATACCAGGGCGGCCAGAACGCCGCCGGCAAAAGGCAGCAGGACCGACAGGTTGAAATACCCGATAGCGTTGAACACGTAGGCATATTTATTCAGGATCAGCAGCACAAACGATCCTGATATGCCCGGCAACATCATTGCGCAGGTTGCCAGCGCGCCGGCGATGAAGATGAACCAGCCGGCTTCAGGGGTCTGCACGGGGATCAGGTTGAATACGATATAGCCGCCGGCCGCACCCAGCGTCAGCGTGATGTAATCCATGCCGGTCATTGCGTCAGTTTCCCGCAGCAGAACCAGGATGGACCCGCCAATCAGGCCGAAGAACAGGCCGAAGATCTGCTCGGGATAATCCAGCAGCAGTTGCGGCAACGGCACTACCCTGGTAAAAAACAGCAACGCCGCGACAATGCCCAGCAGCAGGGGCAGGATAAAACCGAAATGCGGTCTCGCCGCGGCTTGCCTGAAATCCAGCCTGAGCAGCGCCGTCAGCGCAGCAAGATCAAAAGACTTGATTGCCGCGATGAATTCGCCGTAAATCCCCAGGACAAAAGCCATGGTACCGCCACTCACCCCGGGGATGATATCCGCCGTGCCGATACAGAAACCCTTGGCGATTAGAATGATGCGTTGCTTCATTTATGGTACGGGCGGCTGAGTTCGTGTACGGCGTCCACCAACACCGCTACCTTGTCCGGGTCGATATCGGGATGAATGCCGTGTCCCAGGTTGAATACATGGCCGTCGCCTTTACCGAATCCTGCCAGCACCTCGGCCACATGCCTGCGGATCGTCGCAGGGGAGGAATACAATACCGCGGTATCCAGGTTCCCCTGCAATGCAACCCTGTCCCCTGCAATGCTGCGCGCGGACTCGATATCCATGGTCCAGTCCAGCCCGACGGCGTCACAACCGGACCCTGCGAGGTCATCGATCCAGAGCCCTCCTCCCTTGGTAAACAAAATGATGGGCGCCTCGCTGCCCCGGCCTGCTGTCCTGATGTCCCGAACAATGCGCCGCATGTACTCCAGTGAGAACTCAAGGTATGCGGCATGGGACAATATGCCCCCCCAGCTGTCAAAGATCATGACCACGTCGACTCCTGCCGCAATCTGGCCGTTCAGGTAGTCGGTAATGGACCGGCTCAATATATCCAGCAACTGGTGCATCCGGTCCGGCTGTCCGTACAACATGCCTTTGGCCAGGCTGAAATTCTTGCTCGATGCGCCTTCGATCATGTAGGTGGCAATAGTCCAGGGACTGCCGGCGAAGCCTATCAACGGCACTTTGCCGTGCAGTTCCCGCTTGATCAGCCTGACGGCATCCAGCACGTAACCCAGTCCGGCCTCAACATCCGGCACCGCCAGCTTGCGTATGTCATTAGCCGAGCGCAGCGGCCGGGCAAATCGGGGCCCCTTGTTCTCCACCACGCTGAGCCCCAGGCCCATGGCGTCGGGAATGGTAAGAATGTCGGAAAACAGGATTGCCGCATCCAGGTCAAACCGCTGCAGGGGCTGCAGTGTGACCTCGCAGGCAAGCTCGGGAGTCTTGCACAGGGTCATGAAATCTCCCGCGCGCTGCCGGGTGGCGCGATATTCCGGCAGGTAACGCCCTGCCTGGCGCATGATCCATACCGGCGTCACATCGACAGGCTGGCGCCGCAACGCTCTCAACAAGCGATCATTGAGCAGTTTTTCAGACATTGATGGAATAATTCCATAACCGGATGAGCAGGGCAAACAATAAATCGATCTCCAGGGCTTCTGTGGCTGTTTATCCGCTCCTATGGGCCATCCCTGGCCCGGTCCCGCGCTCGTCCATGGCGCTAGTCACGGATAAACAGCCACAGAAGCCCTTAACCAATATGGTTTTCGCTCTAACAGTCTCTCTCCCCGGTCCGGATACGATAATCACACATGTTGACCTGACTTTTTTTCGTGTTTACAATAAGGTAAGTCGCAATGAGGGAGAAGCATCCAAGGTGTCAGAGTGGAACACGATGGCTTTTTTTGAGAAGGCCACACTGAAAATGGTTCAGAAAATGATTGATTCGGGCGCGGATGCCAACGCCAAGGATGAGTGGGGATTTACCCCTCTGCATTTTGCCGCAGCATTCAACGACGATCCGGATATTATTTCCGCCCTGGTGGAAGCAGGGGCGCAGATAAACGCGCGGGACAGGGAGTGGGGCGCCACCGCGCTGCATTGGGCGGCCTGGTCCAACGACAATCCCGGCATCATCATTGCGCTGGTGGACGGGGGGGCTGATCCGAATGTCCGCGACGCGAGGCAGAGCACCCCGCTGCATGCGGCAGCCGACCAGAGCAACAATCCCGACATCATACTGACCCTGCTGGATTCCGGCGCTGACGTAACCTTGCGGGACGCCGGCAAACTGGCCTGGGATTATATCAAGGACAATGCCGCGCTGAAGGACACCGAGGCCTACGAGAAACTAGGCGAATAGGAAAACCCCAGGGACGGATTTAAAATCCGTCCCTTTTGCCGCTACCAGGTCTCAATCGAGGTGCGCAGGTCCACCTCGAACGTCCAGGCGCTTGCAGATTGCCTGTACAGGAACTCGTAGGCATCCACGATACCGTCGATACCGATCATACCCTCGTCACCCAGCCGTTCAGCAATCTCCGGCCGTCTCGTCCTGATTTTTTCGCCGTTGATTGCGCCGTCCACAATGACGTGCCCGACGTGAATGTTTTCCGGGCCGCATTCTTTTGCCAGCGCCTGAGCCAGGTTGCGCAATGCGCCCTTGGATGAGTTGAACGCGCCGAAACCGGCGCGCCCGCGCAATGATGCGCTGGCGCCGGTAAACAATAAAGTGCCGCCGGACCCGCGCATTCGTTTCACCGTCTCGCGGGCAAACAGAAAGCCGCCGTAACAACCGGTTCTCCAACTGTTTTCGAAATAGGACGCCTCCATGTCAACGATTCTGCCCGGCGTATTATTGCCGGCGTTGTAAATTCCCACGGACAGGGGTCCCGCAGCGACGGCCTCATCGAACAGGCGTATTACGTCTGCTTCATTTGCGGCATCGGCTACATGCGCGCTGGCGCGGTTGCCGTCCGCCTCGATCATGGAAACAACCTTGTCCAGTTTCTCACGGGTCCGACCCGCCACGAAGACATGCAGGCCGAGACCGGCAAAGCGTTTACACAACTGTGCTCCAAGACCGAGCACCGGTCCGACCCCGATGATGATTGCTGTTTGCATAGTGAGTTTTCAGTTATTAGAGACTAATTATTGACAATTGACAACCGACTGCTATGTATTCAATGGCAGTGGCTTTAAAGGTGTGTTCCGTTTTTTTGACTTTTTGAGATATTCATCGAATACGCCGCGATAATCTTCTGCGCCGTATTGAGCGAATATTTCCGCGAACAGGTTGGGCATTTTTCTGTAGGGCGAAACGCCCAGTTCCTGCAGCATGATATCCAGGTACTGCTGGAATCGGGTATTGACGGCACAGGAGCGCGACGGTTCATAGTTGATGTGTTTGCGTTTCCACTCCCGGGTGGCTTCGATACACCTGAGCATCACCTCCCGGTCCGGCAGGACGATGTCTCCGTTCAGGTATGCGCACAGCCAGATCATGCCGATTTCAGCCGCAGGCACGTGCATGAAACCGTGGTTGTACCCGGCGCAGGCAAAGCGCGGGATATCCGGATGCAGGACGTGACGGTACAATTGCACCCCGTCATCCTCACTTTCCAGCAGACGGCGGTATTTGTCGGGCAGAAATGGGAACCGGGGTTGTTCCGACCCGACGCACAAAACCACCTGGTCACAGGTAATGCTGCGGCCGTCTTTCAGGTGTACGGCTTGCCCTGAGAAACGGGATATCTCTCCATGGCAGGGTTCCACCCGTCCTTCGGCTACCAGGCGATAATAATCCGGAGGCGTCAGCGCGGCCGCCGAACGCAGGTCGCCGATGAACCTGTGGTGCGGTATCAGGGTATCCAATCGCCTGTTTGCGGCCCTGCCCTTGAATACCCCGCGCAGTTTGCACAGCAGGACGAACAGGCGCGAGATGAAAAACCAGAATGAGTCCACCAGCAAGCCCAGCCTGTGATGAACGAAGCGCTCGAACGCTGTCGGATGCGCCCAGCAGGGCATGAAGAAGGTATTCAACCGGCAAAACAGCAGGTGGGTGTAATGGATACGGAAGATGGTAAACGGGAGCATCCAGCGCGGGGTACGGAACACATGATGCACTTGTTCGGCCCCGTCGCTTGCCATGGCAGCGATATCGACTGCGGATTTCCCGAAACCAACCACGACCGTGCGCTTGTCCCTGAACAGGTCCGGGGAATCGATGTCCCTCTCGGTGATGATCCCGCCCTCGAACGTCTCCTGCCCGGGAAACGCCGGCTTGTACTTGCTCTCGGTATATTGGCCGATGGCCGACACCACGTAATCGAACTGCTGTTCCTGCTCACCGGCATCATCCTGGTAGCGTAACGTCCAGCCGCGGTCATTTTCCACCATTCCGACAACTTCGGCGCGCTTGCGGACGTCCAGACCCAGGCCCTCGATAGCCAGGTCCAGGTACTTCAGTATTTCAGTGCCGGTAGGATGGTACGCGGGTTTAAACGGCCAGGGAAACTCCGCCAGGGTATATTGGCGGCTGGTATTCTGAAGATACACTCCCGGATACCCGACTGCCCAGACGCCGCCTGCTTTATCGGATTTTTCAAACAGGATTGTCTGGTAGCCGGCCTTGTTCAGGATACTTGCCGCTGCAATACCGGTAATGCCGGCGCCGATGATGGCGATTTTCATTGATTTTGTTATTTGTTTATTATGACCGTTACAGTTTATCCGAATTTGAGTGGAGACAAAAAATCATGTACCTGGTAACCGGTAGTTTCCTGTTCAAACAGGATGACCTTGAACGGGCCAAATCAATTATGCAGAAAATCGTCGAAGTGGGCCGGACCGAAGCGGGTATAGTGCGCTATACGTTCTATCCCGACCCGGTTGACCCGCTCAGGTACTTTCTGTTCGAAGAATGGGAAACGAAAGAGACCCATGATGATCACTTCAACAGTGACTTCATGCAGGCGACAGTGCCCGGTTTATTCGAATGTTTCGCCGAACCTCCCGAAGTGAACTATTACGACGCCACCGTCGTGGGTACCCTATAACAAAACAGGGGACAGGTTTATAACCTGTCCCCCGCCATTATTTCACAGTCGTGGCTACGCTTTAGAAAAACACCAGCGCCCTGAGCTCGATGCTTTCCCGGGGCGGGGCATTTTCCGGAGTATCGGGGTCATCGAATGAACCGTGGGCGGTAAAACGTGCGTTGCCGTCGGCTGCTGAATCGTAGACCTTGAAAACGATGGCTTCGTCGCGCCGCATCTTCGGGAAGTAGTACCAGCGATGGTCGGGGTTGTAGGCAATGGTATAGGTTTCACCCACGCGGTTCGGATGCCGGCGTTCAGTCGGGATAAGGTCTGCCTCTGCAAGGCTCTGGTCATCACACACCGCCAGTGGTTCGCTGACGATGGCAGTTCCGATGGGACGCCAGACCTGCACGATCATGAACCTGCGCCGCAACAGGTCTTCCGCCTCCTCCGGCAACAGGTCCCTGACCCGTTGAGGGCCGGACCAGTTGGTGTAATCATTGTGAACCTGCATCAACGGTTCGCGTGTGCCCAGTTCCTGTTTAACCGGATCACCGGAACGCACGGTGTGATCAAAAATATGCACCCGATCAGCCCCCGTCACATGCTTGATCAAAGCGTCGGCTTCAGGATAGTAATCACATTCCACCTCTTCCTGATCAAAGAAATTTGCCACTTGTGTAACGTGCCTGACAAACACAAACCCGTGTTGTTCAAAGTCGAAGTCATCAATTTCCTTGCGCCCGTTGCGAATCTGGACCATGTGATCGGCAAAGGTACAGTTCCGGTATTCGATCCTGCCGCCCAGGGTCCGGGACTGGCTGACAGGTTTCACGCCCGTGTTGACGGTATAGCGAATTGAGGCGCTGATATGATCCTGCATTCAGACGTATGTGAACAGATTGAGCGTCAGGAGGAAAACGCAGTCACGCGTTCCGGTTTGATCCGGTACAGGACGCGCACCTCCCCGGGTTCCCGCCATGGATAGGGACTCTGTTGTATATACAGCTCGGACAACTGGTCAATATGCTGATCAGCGCCTGTTTCGGTGATTTCAACGACCTTCCCGCGTACTTCAAGCCAGCGAAAGGGATTTTCCGGATCGATCGCGAGTACCGTAACATTCGGATTGGCGCGCATGTTCCTGTCTTTCACCCGTCTTTTTGCGGAATTAACAAGGACGTGAACTCCATCGTAACCACACCATACGGGATGCACCTGGATCGACCCATTCTTCATGTGAGTCGCCAGTTGGACATAGACGGGACCTGTCAGCAGGTCTTGATAAGTGGCCGGAATCTCAGCGGTCATTTCTCCCCCCGAATCCCGGCTGACACCAGTGACACCGGTTCAAGAAAAAATCAGGCCCATAATATGCGGGATGGGAGGCATGACGCCTCCCCCCGCATGCGAACCTTATTACTCGGAATGTACTACGTTCTGTTCCAGGACCTGCCATGCCGGCGGACCGTCGGAAGCTTCCTCCATGGCTGCCTCTTCCGGCGCTTCATCCATGGCCATCTCTTCCGTAGCGCCATTGCCTGCATCAGCATCGCCACCGTCACCTGCCATGTCGCCACACCCGGCAAACCCCATAATCAGCGTCAGAAAAAAAGCTAACGTAAGATATCGCATGTCATGCCCCTCGCTCTTGTTTGAATTGCGCTAAATTAGTATACCAGATTGGTTAAGTATATACTAAAATCCATCGGAATTGACAAAAGGAATTGGATTCACCCGCTTTTCCAGGCGGATGCGGGTCAGTTGACCTGTCCTGCCGCGGCCACGGACCGGTAGAATATGGAACGGTCGATCGATTTCAGCAGGCACTGGCGCAGGCTTCCCGCCGAGGAGACAAGCAGAGGCACCTCAACGCCGGCGCTGCCCAGACTCCAGACTTTGCGGAAAATGCCGGACAGATCGTTTACCGGTTCATCATCCACCGACAGGACCACATCACCCGGCTTGATTCCTGCAAGATCAGCGGGGCATCCGGGGTACACTCCCGTTACCACCAGTTTGCCTTCATATTCCTGTATCAGTGCGCCCATCCAGGGTTTTGGCGGCTCCCGGCGCTGTCCGAATTCGCACATCTCATCCAGGTAGGGCGACACCATATCGATGGGTATGAACATGTTGCCCAGCAGTTCCTCCTCGTCATCCTGGTGGAGTTCCATCAGCAGTGACCCCACACCGCAGAGTTGTCCGTACTGGTCCACCAGGGCCGCGCCGGCCCAGTCATTGCAGCCAGGTGAAGTAAACAGGGCATAGTCCAGCAAATACTCCCAGCGACCGGCAAATTCCTGCCTGGCGAACAGGGTGCATGTGAACGCCTCATCATGATCGCTGCGATAGACGAGCAAGGGTTCATCCACAGCCAGTTCATTGCTCAGTCCCGGGACCAGGTAGCTGCCTTCCAGGGCCAGCGTCGGTTTCAGCAGGGTAATGCCGGAATCAAAATCCTGGGCAACAATATAGGCCGTCGCGCCCTGCCCTTCCCTGGACCTGATCCAGATGTGTTCGGCCTCCAGCACCAGGTAGCCCACGGTCGCGATGAGTCCGTCTTCCCTGATGCGGACACCGTGACCGCTGCGTTCGGTACCGAGAATCTCTGCCGTCATGGCGCGTTCCGGCACCTGGCTCTGGATGTAAACCACACTGTCCAGGGGATTGGACCTAGCCCGCATATCTCACCAGGGCGCTATTCGACCGGCGCCGGCAGGTCGGATGCTCCCATGAGGAACCGGTCGATGCCCCGGGCGGCGGAACGGCCTTCGGCAATGGCCCAGACGATCAGGGATTGTCCCCGCTGCATATCGCCCGCGGTAAAGACGCCGTTTACGCTGGTCATCCAGTTCGGGTCTCTTTTCACGTTGCCTCTTTGCGTCAACTCGACGCCCAACTGCTCCAGCATCCCTGTCTTCTCCGGTCCCAGGAAGCCCATGGCGAGCAGGACCAGGTCGCAGGGCAGCACGGAATCCGTCCCCGGTATCTCCACAAACTGCAGCCGGCCGTCTTCATGTTTCATTTCCACTTCAACCAGTTCCAGTCCCTTGACATGGCCGTTGCCGTCACCGGTGAAACGCCTGGTGGATACCGCGTAGACCCGTTCGACACCCTCTTCATGGGCCGAGGCGATCCGGTAGATGCGCGGCCATTCGGGCCAGGGATTGTCCGGCGCGCGGCTGTTCGGGGGCTTGGGCATGATTTCCAGTTGGTGTACGGACTTCGCTCCCTGGCGGATGGCAGTACCCAGGCAATCCGCGCCGGTGTCGCCCCCGCCGATAATGACTACATCCTTTCCCCGGGCGCTGATGAATTCCCCATCGGGGATGTCGTCACCTTCACAACGTTTGTTCTGCAGCGGCAGGTAGTCCATGGCAAGGTGGATGCCGTCCAGTTCCCGGCCGGGGACCGGCAGGTCTCGCGAGTCGGTGGCGCCGCCGGCCAGCAGGACTGAGTAGGAGTCGCTGCACAGGTCGCGCGGGTCCATATCAACGCCGACGTTGCAACCGGGACGGAACACCACGCCTTCCTGTGCCATCTGTTCGAGACGCCGATCCAGGACCCGCTTCTCCATCTTGAATTCCGGGATACCGTAACGCAACAGGCCGCCGATGCGGTCGTCGCGCTCAAATACCGTCACATCATGACCCGCACGGGCCAGTTGCTGGGCTGCGGCCAGCCCCGCCGGCCCGGACCCGACCACGGCCACCCGCTTGCCGGTCCTTACCGGAGCCGGCTCAGGCTTGATCCAGCCGTTTTCCCAGGCCTTGTCGATGATGGACAGTTCCACCGCCTTGATGGTTACCGGGTCGTCGTTAATCCCCAGCACGCAGGACCCTTCACAGGGCGCCGGACACAGGGTGCCGGTAAATTCCGGGAAGTTATTGGTGGCGTGCAGCCGGTGAATAGCCTCCAGCCACTGGTCCCGGTAAACCAGGTCGTTCCAGTCCGGGATCAGGTTTCCCAGGGGGCAACCCTGGTGGCAGAACGGAATGCCGCAATCCATGCAGCGTGACGCCTGGGTTTTCAGCGGTTCGATCGGCCATGGTTCCATCACCTGGCGCCAGTCGCCAAGCCTTTCCGTAATGGGACGATAGGGCTGTTTTTCCCGCTCGTATTCGATAAAACCGGTAATCTTACCCATGCGCCGCCGCCATGATGGCCTCTTCCTCCGACAGCCCGTTCTCCTTGCCTTTCCTGATCGCTTCCAGCACGATCTTGTAGTCCCTGGGCATGACCTTGACAAAGCGGCCCTGGTACTCGCGCCAGTTGTCCAGGATGCGCCGGCCGACACTGCTGTGGGTATACTGGACGTGCCGGGCCAGGAGCTGTCTGATCGTCCTGACGTCTTCTTCCTCCTCAACGGCTTCGAGGTGTACCATCTGCCGGTTGCAGCGGATATGGAAATCCTCGTCCTCGTCCAGCACGTAGGCAATGCCGCCGGACATGCCCGCGGCAAAGTTGCGGCCGGTCCTGCCGATGATCACCACGCGGCCGCCGGTCATGTACTCGCAACCATGGTCGCCCACACCCTCCACAACGGCATGGACGCCGCTGTTCCTGACGCAGAAGCGCTCGCCGGCGATGCCCCTGAAGTAGCCTTCGCCGGAGGTCGCGCCGTACAGGGCGACGTTGCCGATGAGGATGTTTTCCTCCGGCACAAAGGTCGAGGCCCGCGGCGGGTAAACGATGATCTTGCCGCCGGAGAGGCCCTTGCCGATATAGTCGTTGGAGTCCCCTTCCAGGGTCAGGGTGACGCCCCCGGGGACGAACGCGCCGAAACTCATCCCGGCAGACCCGTTGAAATGCACCCGCACCGTGTCCTCCGGCAGTCCCGCGGCGCCGTAGCGTTTGGTGATTTCGTAGCCCAGGATGGTTCCCGTGGTGCGGTTGGTATTCCTGATGGGCAGGATGATGTCCACCGGTTCCCTGGTCTCGAGCGTCTGTTTACACAAGGGCACCAGCGTGGTCACGTCCAGTGATTTTTCCAGGCCGTGATCCTGTCCCTGCGAGTGGTAAATCCCCACCTCGGGGCCCATTTCCGGCTTGTAGAGTATATTGGTGAAATCCAGGCCCTTCGCCTTCCAGTGATCGATCGCCTTGTTCATGTCTAGCCGGTCGCTGCGCCCGACCATTTCATCCACGGTGCGGAACCCCAGTTGCGCCATCAGTTCCCGCATCTCCTCGGCGATAAACCGGAAAAAGTTTTCCACGAACTCCGGCTTGCCGTTGAACTTTTCGCGCAGGCCCTTGTCCTGGGTCGCTACGCCCACGGGACAGGTATTCAGGTGGCAGACCCGCATCATGATACAGCCGCTGACGACCAGGGGGGCCGTGGAGAAACCGAATTCCTCGGCGCCCAGCAGGGCCGCGATAACCACATCGCGGCCGGTCTTCAACTGGCCGTCGGTCTGTACGACGATACGATCGCGCAACTTGTTCTGCACCAGCACCTGCTGGGTTTCGGCCAGTCCCAGTTCCCAGGGCAGGCCCGCGTGTTTCAGTGAACTGACGGGCGAGGCGCCGGTGCCGCCGTCGTAACCGGAGATCAGGACCACGTCGGAGTGGGCCTTGGACACTCCCGCGGCGACCGTGCCCACACCCACTTCCGCCACCAGTTTCACATGCACGCGCGCTTCCGGGTTGGAATTCTTGAGGTCGTGGATCAGTTGCGCCAGGTCCTCGATCGAGTAGATATCATGGTGTGGCGGCGGCGAGATCAGTCCCACCCAGGGCGTGGAATGGCGCACCTCAGCGATCCACGGATAGACCTTGGGTCCGGGCAATTGCCCGCCTTCGCCCGGTTTCGCGCCCTGCGCCATCTTGATCTGCAGGTCATCGGCATTCACCAGATACTCACTGGTCACACCGAACCTGCCCGACGCCACCTGCTTGATAGCGCTGCGGCGCAGGTCGCCGTTCTCGTCCGGCGTGTAACGGACCGGGTCTTCGCCGCCCTCGCCGGTATTGGATTTGCCGCCGATACGGTTCATGGCGATGGCAAGCGTCTCATGGGCTTCCTTGCTGATGGAACCGTAGGACATGGCGCCGGTGGAGAAGCGCTTCATGATGTTCTCGATCGGTTCCACTTCCTCCAGGGGTATGGGCTCATCCGCAGGCTTGAACTGCATCAACCCGCGCAGCGTTGCCAGGTTGCGGCTCTGGTCGTCCACCAGCCCGGTGTACTCCTTGAAAATACGGTACTGCCCGGTGCGCGTGGAATGCTGCAGCCTGAACACGGTTTCCGGGTTGAACAAGTGGTACTCGCCGTCGCGGCGCCACTGGTATTCACCGCCCCATTCCAGGTCCGGACGCTTGACCGGCCGGTCCGGGAACGCATTGTGGTGGCGCATGCTGCTCTCTTTTGCGACGAGATCCAGCCCGATGCCGCCGATGCGCGAAGCGGTCCAGGTGAAATAATGATCCACGAAGTCCTTGTCGAGGCCGATGGCCTCGAAGATCTGGGCGCCCCGGTACGACTGCACCGTGGAAATACCCATCTTGGACATGGTCTTGATCAGCCCCTTGTTGACGGCCTTGATGTAATTGGCCACTGCCTTGTCGAACTGCATCTCCGGCACGAAGCCCTCGCCGATGAGGCCGCTGATGCTCTCGAACACCAGGTAGGGATTGACCGCCTCGATGCCGTAGCCGGTCAGGACCGCGAAATGATGGACCTCCCGGGGCTCCCCGGATTCAAGCACCACTCCGACCCGGGTGCGGTTGCCGTTGCGGATCAGGTGGTGGTGCACGCCGGCGGTCGCCAGCAGCGCCGGGATGGGCGCCAGTTCGGCATTCACGCCGCGGTCGGACAGGATAATATAGCTGTACCCCTCCTCGATGGCTCGGTCAACCTGCTCATAGACATCGTGCAATGCCCGGTCCAGTCCTGTTCCGCCCGCGGCGACGGGATACAGGATGGGGATGGTCCTGGTTCTGAAACCGGGCAGGTTCATATCCCGAATGCGGGCCAGTTCGGCATTGGTGAGCAGGGGCGAGGGAATGCGCACGCGCTTGCAACTCTCGGGACCCGGTTGCAGCAGGTTGGCTTCCGGACCGATGGTGGTGGAGACCTGGGTAACCAGTTCCTCGCGGATGCCGTCCAGGGGCGGGTTGGTGACCTGGGCGAATAACTGCTTAAAATAATCGTACAACAGGCGCGGACGGTTGGACAGCACGGCCAGGGCCGCATCGGTCCCCATGGACCCCACGGGTTCTTCTCCGTTGCCGGCCATGGGCGCCACCAGTATGCGCAGTTCCTCGTGGGTATAACCGAACGCCTGCTGGCGCTGCATCAGGGTATCGGGGTCGGTGCCGTGGATATTCTTCGGGTTGGGCAGGTTTTCCAGGGGCATCAGGTTCCGCTGCAACCAGCGCCCGTAAGGATGTTCGTCGATGTAGCGCTGTTTCAGTTCACTGTCGTCGATGATCCGGCCTTCCCGGGTATCCACCAGGAAGATGCGCCCTGGGTGCAGGCGTTCCTTGAGCTTGACGTTCTCCGGGGCGACGTCCAGTACGCCCACCTCGGAGGCCATGACCACCATGTCGTCGTGGGTGACGTAATAGCGCGACGGGCGCAGGCCGTTCCGGTCCAGCACCGCGCCGATGACTTCGCCGTCGGTAAAGGCGATGGAAGCGGGACCGTCCCAGGGCTCCATCAGGCAGGCGTGGTATTCATAAAATGCCTTGCGCTCCTCGTTCATGGTTTCGTGGCCGCTCCAGGCCTCCGGGATCATCATCAGGATCGCGTGGGCCAGCGGGCGGCCGGTCATGTGCAGGAATTCCATGACATTGTCGAATACCGCAGAGTCGCTGCCGCCTTCGATGACGACCGGAAAGATTTTCTTCAGGTCCGGGCCGAACAGTTCGGAATCGCACAGCGATTCCCGCGCATGCATCCAGTTGGTGTTGCCGCGCACCGTATTGATCTCGCCGTTATGGCA
>VYCZ01000291.1 GCA_009843675.1 Gammaproteobacteria bacterium
ATTCTCCTCATCTCTCTCATCCACACGTGCGATGTCTTTCGCTTTATTTTCACCCTCGATGAAGCGGCGGAGGAACGTATTGCGTTCATTTCCAGCATGGACGTGCTGGGCCGCGCCATCGCGGAAGCCATCAGCCAAACCCTTGCAGGCCCGGCGCTGCGACGCACGATCAAGACCCGGCCGATTCCGACCGTTCCGATACGCGACCTGTTATTCAGCCCGCATATCGGCACCGGCAACATATCTGCGCTGTTTGCCGGGCTCGCTGAAAAACACGGGCCCGTGTTCAAGATTAAAACGCCGTTTATGAAGGAAGACATGGTAGTTCTCGCCGGCCTCGAGGCAAACAAATGGACGCATCGCTCCGGCCGCAACTACCTGAGAGCCAAGGACTATCTTGAAGGTTTCGTGAAGGTCTATGGCGCAGGGCGGTTGCTGCCCGCGATGGACGGCGCCGACCATTTCCGTTTGCGCAAAACCTATGGTTCGATGAATTCGCGCAAAAAACTTGAAAACCGCCTGGATGAACTATACGGGCCCGCCCGCGGCTACCTGGCGGGTTGGCAGGTTGGCGACGTCCTGACGGCGGTGTCGACTTTCCCCGAATTGATAAACTCGCAATTCTCACCGATCAACATCGGCATCGACACCCAGGACTGTATCAGCGAAGTGATCGAATTCAAGAAGCGGGCGCTCGCCATTCACCTGTTGCGGGTGCTGCCGGAATTCATGCTGCATACCCCGGGCATGAAACGCAGGAAGAAACACTTTGCCAGGCTGGTTCAGCGGGTGCAGGCTGTGCATACACCAGCCCAGCGGGCGGGCTGTCCCCGGAATCTTGCGGACGACTTACTGAGCCTGCACGCAAGCGACCCGCAGTTTTTGCCGGAAACGGATTTGCCTTTTGCTTTTGTGTCGTCGCTGCTTGCCGCCTTTTACCTCGGCAGCGCGTTGAGCTTCGCGGTGTACGCCATGGTGTCGCAGCCGGCCCTGTATCGCAGGATACAGGCGGAAGCCGCAACGTTCTTTGCCAACGGCGAACCGGTAGGCGAGGAGGTCCAGGAATTCAGCCTGGATACCACTCACCGCCTCATCATGGAGTGCCAGCGTATGTACCCGGTCGTGCCGATGCAGGTCAGGAACGTAATGAATGCCTTCACGCTCGAAGGATATTCACCCCCGGTAGGAACGCGGCTTTTCATTGCCCAGACAGCCACGCATTATATGGATGACGTGTTCCCGGACCCCTTTTCGTTCGATATCGACCGCTACCTCCCGGAACGCAAGGAACAAGTCGGCCACGGCTACGCGCCGTACGGGCTGGGCACCCATACTTGCCTCGGTCAGAACTGGGTAGAGTTGCAACTGGCGCTTAACCTGCTGCTGATTGCGCACTATTTCAACCTTGAGTTGTCCCCCGAAGACTACCAACTGCGTTTCAACCCGATCCCGTCGCTGGCGCCGAGGAAGAGTCTCAAGTTCGTCGTCGCAGAAAAGCGGCGCGAGCTGCCTGCCTGATACAGCGGGGATTCCTTATCAGCATTTTCCTGGCGCCGGCAGGTATCGTCGGGGCGACTTTGATTTCCGCTGGAGAAGCCAACCGCATCAGGTCCCGCGCAGCCGGTTGACGCGCAGGTAGATTGCCAACAGGGCAGGTACACAGATCATGAGAATCGCTGTCGTAATCAGGATGCCGACCCCGAGCGTGGCGGCGAAGGGGGCCAGGAACTGCGCCTGGATGGCCCGTTCGAGAATGAGAGGCGTGAAGCCGAGAAAGGTGGTCACGGAGGTCAGCATAATGGGTCGAAAACGTTCCTTAGCGCCGTCGATAATCGCGGTCCGCGGGGGAGCGCCCTCCCTGAGTCGCTGATCGACGAAATCGATCATGACAAGGGAGTCGTTCACTACGACTCCGCTCAAACCGAAGAAGCCGATCATGGACGTAGCGCTCACGGGCACACCCAGCACCCAATGCCCCAGGATCGTGCCGATAAGCCCGAACGGAATAATGGCCATGACAATGATCGGTTTGCTGTAGGAGCGCAGGGGAATGGCCAGCATCGCATACATAAAGAGCAACACGAGTATAAAACTGCGGAACAGCGCGCCCAGCGATTCAAGCTGCTGTTGCTGTTCACCCCCGTATACGTAGGTCAGACCGGGGTTGGCGGCTGACAGGTCCGCAAGGATGGAATTTGCCAGGATGCTGTTTGCTTCATTACCGGAAATCACAGCCGGGTCCACTTCAGCGGTCACGGTAACGACACGCTGGCCGTCCCTGCGCCGAATTTCCGGAGGGGAAATGCCCGTATTTAACCGCGCGACCTGGGTAAGCGGCACTTCCGCCCCGCTCGGGGTGCGGATCAGGTATTCCTCAATATCGGTGATGGCATCGCGCTCATCCCTGGGAAGGCGCACATAGACCCGGATTTCTTCCCGGTCTCGCTGCACCCGCAGGGCTTCGGCGCCGAAGAATGCCGCGCGTGCCTGCATGGCCAGGTCTTCCAGGGTGAGTCCGAGTGTTCGCGCCTCCTCCCTCAACTCCAGTTGTATCTCCCTGACACCCGGCGCGTGATCGGAGCGTATGTCATACACGCCCTCCAGTCCGCGCAATTCGCTGACCACCGAACCTGCTATCCGGGCGAGGCGGTCCGGGTCTGGGTGTGACAGCACCGCCTCAACGGGACTGCCGAAGTCGATAACCTCTCCGCTGATGGAAATGCCGCGCACATGGGGCAGGATACCCACCTCCTCCCTCCAGGCTTGCGCGATATCTACCGTGGAGATATCCCGTTGCTGTGCGCTTATCAGCTTGAATTCGATACCGGCAACGTGGGCTTCAGGGTTCAGCGTGAGTTTCGGCAACACTCCCCCACCCTCGATGCGGGGTTCCCGGCCAACGGTGACGACGACTCCCGAAAGCAGGTGGGGCGCTCCGTCGGCCTGGGTCTCTGAGAACCGATCAACGACACGTCGCCCTGCCTCTTCCAGTTCCCTGGCCACCTTGTGCGTCCTGCTCGCGGTAGTCCCATCCGGCATCTCCAGGCTCGCATTCACGAAGTCACCCTCGATCACGTCGGCGTAAGTAGTCATCACGATACCTGCAGGCAACAGGGAGATAGTCAGGATAAGCATACCGACCGCGCCCGCCATCACCACTGCCGGTTGTTGCGTCGCAAACCGGAGCGAGCGATCCAGGGGTCCTTCCACAAACTTTTTCAACATGCTGTCAACGTAGCGTTGGGTGCGCCAGAAAAACCGCTCAACCGGACTGGTGGGCGTCCACTCCGGACCGTGCAGGTGAGAGAGGTGGTTGGGAAGTATGAAGAAGGCATCGACAAGGGAGATCAACAGCATGGCGATGACGACTATCGGCAACGCCTTCCATATTTCACCGATGCCCCCGGGCACGAAGAGTACAGGCGTAAACGCGGCGATGGATGTCAGCACGGCAAAAGTCAGGGGCTTCTTGATCCGATGAACGCCGCGGATCGCAGCGGCGACTCCCGGTATGCCCTGCTGCCGCTCGTGATGGATGTGCTCAGCAACGACGATGGCGTCGTCAACTATGATACCGATGGCAAGGACGAACACGAACAGGGAGACGTTGTTGATTGAGAGGTCAAATGCCAGCATGACGGCCAGGGCGCCGATCCCGGAAATGGCGAGTCCGACCGCGACCCATAACGCGAGCCGTATTTCGAGGAAAAGAGCCAACGCGATAAGGACGAGCATGAGCCCCAGCGAACCGTTCTTCAGCAACATATCGACCCGCTCCGAATAGGTCTGGGTATCGTCGTTCCAGACAGAGATTTCCACACCTTTGGGCAGGGACGGCGTAATGACATTCGCCACGTGTTCGTGCACCGCCGCGGCGACAGCCATCACCGGTTCCCCTTCCGCCCGGAAGACCTCGACAAAGACTGCCGGCTTACCGTTGTGACGTACAATCAGGTCGCTGTCGCGAAAGTCATCGTGCACTTCCGCTATATCGCCGAGGTGTACCACGGTGCCATCATTACGACTGAGAACAACGATGTTCTCAAAGTCCTGCTGATCGTATCGCTGGCCGAGGGTGCGTACGCGCACTTTGGTATCCCGGGTCTCGATACTGCCGGCCGATAGATCGAGGGAGCCGCGACGCACCGCGTCAGCGACGTCATCCAGTGTGAGTCCCAGGGCGCGCAGGCGGCGCAACGGCACTTCAATCGATATCTCATAGTCCGTCGTGCCGCTCGTTTCGACGTTCGACACCGCGGGCAGCGCAGCAAGATCATCTTCAACCTGGTAAGCCAGTTCCTTCAGGGACCGCTTTGGGATATCGCCATACACGACGAGACGGATGATGCTCGTGCGGGTGGACAGCTTTGTAATCTGGGGACGCTCGGCGGCGCCGGGAAAGGTCTGGATGCGGCTGACCGCGGACTCTACCTTGTCCAATGCCTGGTCGATATCCGTACCCGACCTCATTTCAACGGTGATAGATGCTATACCGGGGGCAGCCACTGACCGAATCGATTTAACATCGTCCAGGGCTTCAACCTGTTCCTCGATTTTGACGACAATCGAATCTTCCACCTCTTCCGGGCTGGCGCCCGGGTAGGCCATCGACACTTCAACCATGTTGAAGGGGAGAGGCGGCCAGGCCTCCCGCTCAAGGCCGGTCAGCGATACCAGTCCCGCGGCGATGATGGCCACCATCAACAGGTTGGCGGCAACGCCGTTGCTCGCCATATAGGCGATAGGGCCGGACTGTTCCCCCTGGACAGGGTCGATCGAGCTCATCGAGTCTAGTGATCCCCGATCCTTACAAGCATGCCTTCCGTGGCAAACTGTATTCCACCTGTGATTACTGATTGACCGCTTTCCAGGTCGCCGATCACGAATACCTTGTCATCGGCGCGCTGCAGCACCTGTACCGGGACAATACCTACCCTGCCGCCGGGATTCACAACCCACAGCTCATTGCCGGGCTGCAATGCCGCGCGCGGCGCCCGGAAAAAACTCTCCGGCGCGACTCCCGTGATCTCGACCTCCACGAACTCGCCGAGCAGCAACGGCGGGCTGCCGCCGTTAGCGCCGGATGAACTGGTTGCGCCGACCGGGATGCCCGCGCTGAACGGGTCCGGCACGCGCACGACCACGTCAATGGTACGCGTCAGTTCGTCAACCGAAGTCTCGCCCCGGTCCACGTAACCTTTCCAGGCATATTTCCCTGCGCCGTAACGGGCCGCCACGAGCGCCTGGACCCCCTGCTCCCCGTCACCCGCTTCAAGTTCCCACAAGCCGGGGATCAAGGCCGCATCGCTGTCGGACAGGGGCACGACCACTTCCACGGCATCGGACGCAAACAGGCGGCCGACGGTCTGGCCGGCCATCACGATCTGTCCCACATCCGCGGACTCTTCACGCACGTGGCCGTCAAAGGGCGCGGTTACCCGGGTCCTGGACAGCGCCAGCCTGGCATCGGCAAGCAGGGCTTCTGCGCGTTTCAGTTCGGCGCGCGCGGCTTCCAGTTGCGGTTCCCTCAGGGTGAGGGGACTGACGCCGGTCTGCGCAGCCCCATCCCCCTGCCGGCTGGAGTAACGTTCGTACTCGGCCCGGGCAATGGCCGCCTGTTCCTGTTCCTCGAGCAAGGCCACCCGGCGCGCGGCGAGATTGGCCTCCGCTTCCTGCACCCGGTACAGGTAGTCCGCTTCTTCAATGCGGAAGATCGTCTGGCCCGCCTGCACCCGTCCTCCGCTCTGGAATCCGGCATCCACCCAGACGATTTTACCGCCGACCTGCGGCGCAATATCGACTTCAGCACCCGGCCTGACTGTACCTGCACCGTACACCGGTATCGCGTCCGAACCTGCTATGACCGTACCGGTCTGCGCATACGGGATTTGCGGGGGCGATTCGACGCGCTCCGGTTCCGGCGCCCGTGAAACCAGGAAAGATGCCAAGGCCACGGAACCGGCGATAATGACTACGGCGACCAGGAAACTGGATAAGCGGGACATGTCGGGTTACTCCGTGGTGTTAGCAAGCATATGCTCAGGTTCTGCAGGGGTTGCGTTACCCTGTCCGGTCGCCCCCCTGTCCCGGACGGTCCACGCGCCTCCCAGGGCGCGGTGCAGCGCAAGGCGCGCATAGCCCAGGTCCCGCTCCGCCGCCGCCAGTCCGGATTGCGCGCCGAGGAGATTCTGGGCCGCGGTCAGGAAAGCCTCGTATTCACCCACGCCGGAGACATAGCGCTGTTCCTGCAGCGTATTTTCAGCCAGGGCCTCATCAGCCAGGGACGCCAGCAGGGCATGGCGGCGGCGGCCGGCCTCCAGCCGCGCCAGGGCGGCCTCGACCTCCTTGACCGCGGTGACCACGCTGCGTCCGTAGGCGGCGGCAGCCTCGTCCAGCCTGGCTTCGGCCAGGTCAACATTGCTGCGCAGCCGCGACCCCTGGAATACCGGACCCAGCAGGTTGAAACTCAGGTTGCGGAACCACTGGTCCGGGTCGAACCATTCGCTGCCTTCGGTGCTCTGCAGGCCGATGGAACCATACAGGGACAAGCTTGGCAACATGTCCGCGCGCCGGGCGCCGACCGTGTAGCGGGCCGCTTCCACGCGCTGCCGCGCCGCGCTCACGTCGGGACGCTGCGCCAGCAGGTCGGCCGGAATGCCGACGGGAACCGGTTCCAGCGCGGTGGCGGGGGTCAGGGAATCGGGCAGCATTTCCTCCAGGTCGGACCGGTGACCTCCCAGCAGCACCCAGAGCCTCCCCTCAGCGTCCGCCAGCAGCGCTTCGATCTGCGGCAATTCGGCCTCGGCGTTGCGCAGGTTCTGGCGCGCCGCGTACAGTGCAAGCGTGTCGATGCGGCCGCGATCATAACGAAATTCGGCGAGTGATTCGCGTTGCCGGAAGATCTCCACGTTTTCGTCCGCCAGTCTCCGTTGCCGGCGCAGGTCCACGATCTCCAGGTAGGTGCGCACGGTCTCTGCCAGTACCCCCATTCGGGCGGTCAGGTAATCCGCCTCTTGAGCCAGCCGTTCGGCGCCGGCTGCCAGCGCGTCGTTGCGGTTGCGGCCCCAGAAATCGAGTTCATAGGAAAAATCCACTCCAAGGGTGTAGGTAGTCAGGTCGAGCCGGTCCGGCAGTTCAATGCCGAAATCGCTGTACACATCCGGACCCAGCCCTACTTCATCCAGTTGCGCGGCAATTCCCGCGTTGGTGGGTACATCTATATCGGTGATGTCTGCGGAAGGCTGCAACAGCGGAAACGCCGGGGCCTTGACGATGCGTTCCCTTGCCCTGGCCTGCTCGACCCGGGCAACCGCCTCGGCCAGGTCGAAATTCGAGTCCAGGGCCGCTTCGATTATCCTGTCGAGAACCGGATCGGCAAACGCCTTCCACCACTCCAGGGGCTCGTAGGAACCGGCGTCTTCAGTTCCGGTAAACTCGTCGGGCAACGCCGAAACCGTTTCATCCGCCTCCGGGGCAAGGTCGACCAGGTTCATCTTCAGAGCACAGGCAGAGAGAAGGCAGCAGGCAAAGAGGGGAAGCAGCAACCCCGGGACTCGCGTCATCAGGGCCGGTCTCACTGACTCATGGATCATTATATTCAAACCTTGTGGTTTCGACTCCCCGGAATGGAGGCGGATTATAGCATACTCGCGCCCCGTTTTTCGAGTAAAATGCCTCCCGACCAGGTCAACAATAACAACCATTACTCGCAAACCCTTCATTGCAATCCCGGCCGATCACATGATGATCCGGGACATCATGCCTGCCGCGACCGCCTATGACGTCTACATCGATGCCGTCATACACGCCGCGGACGCTCTGCCCTGGATAGTGCCGCCTGTCGCGGAATTTCTGGACACTGATGCCTTGCTCGACAGGGTGGACGGCGTAGTCTTTACCGGCGCGCGCTCCAACATCCAGCCCTTCCGCTACCAGGGTGAGGCTGCGCCGGAGAATACCGTGCAGGACCCGCTACGGGACGCAACCACCCTGCCCCTGATCCCCCGGGTGATCGATGCCGGGATTCCCATGTTGTGTATCTGCCGCGGCATACAGGAACTCAACGTGGCCCTGGGCGGTACCCTGCACCAGGACGTTCCCGGCCTGCCGGGTAAGCTGAACCACTTTGCGCCCGAAGAGTGGAGCATCGAGAAGCGCTTTGCCCCGGCCCACGACATCCTCATCGAACGGAACAGCGAACTGGCAAAACTGTCCGCGGCAAAATCAGTCAGGGTGAACAGTATCCATGAGCAGGGCATAGACCGGTTGGCCGGCGGCCTGGACGTTGAAGCCCGCGCCCCAGACGGGATCATAGAAGCGGTACGGGTCCGGGACAGCAAGGCGTTCGCAGCCGGCGTGCAATGGCATCCTGAGTGGGACTGGCGCAACCATTCACTGAACGCAAAGATATGGGCGGCTTTCGGCGCAGCCTGCCGCGAACTACCATGACTGTCCGTAGCAGGATCGTTTTGTTTCTGTTCTTTGCCGGACTGCATGCCTGGACCGGCGCTGCAGAGTTACCCAAACCCATCGATTTCGTCATCAGGGGCCACAGGATACCGTCCGACGCCTACAGCCTGTACGTGAGGGAAATCGGCAAACAGGAACCGGCGCTGGCGGTAAATGCGGAAACTCCGTTCAACCCCGCGTCCGTGATCAAGATCATCCCCACCCTGGCCGCCCTGGAACTGCTGGGTCCGGCCTACCGCTGGAAGACCGAGGTATACACTCTGGGCAGCATCAGGGACGGAGTATTGCAGGGGGACCTGCTGTTCAAGGGATACGGCGACCCTTACCTCGTATCCGAGGAGTTTCGCAAGATACTGGAAGAACTGAGGCGCCGGGGGATCAGGGACATCACCGGCGACCTGCTGATCGACGCTTCCTGGTTCAGGATTGCACACGAAGATCCGGGCGCTTTCGACAATGACCCCTACCGTACCTATAACGTCCTGCCGAACGCTTTCCTCGTTAACTTCAAGGCGGTTCGTTTCCATTTTTATCCCGCCCCTGACGGCAGGAACGTCATGGTTCATCCCGAACCTGAACTGGCCGGTCTGAAAATAGACAACAGGCTGCGCCTGCGTAAACGTTATTGCGGCGGTTTCCAGAGAGGCGTAGCCGTGACCGTGCCCGACAGCAAGACGGCCGACCAGGTCATATTTTCAGGAAGGTTCCCGGCCGGCTGCAACCATTATATCCTGTCCCGTTCGCTGCTGACCCATGAGACCTATGCTTACGGCGCTTTCAAGCCGATATGGCGGCAACTGGGCGGGACCATTGACGGCCGGGTCCGGACCAGCGCGGCGCCGGCAACGGACGAACCCTTCCTGGTGCATCATTCCAGACCCTTGCCGGATATCATCAGACTCATCAACAAGTTCAGCAATAACGTCATGACCCGGCAACTGCTGCTGACCCTGGGCGCCGAGCTGGAGGAGCCGCCCGGCACTGCCGCGAAGGGCATCCGGGTTATAGACGGCTATCTCACCGGCCTTGGACTGGATACGCGGACCCTGAACATCGATAACGGCGCCGGTCTGTCGAGGGAAGCGAGCGCGTCCGCAAAGCTGCTGGCGGATATCCTGGCGCATGCCTGGACCATAACCTACCGGCCGGAGTTCATCTCATCACTATCCATCAGCGGCGTGGACGGCACCGCAAAATACCGCCTCAAACACAAGGCGGCTTCCGGCTACGCGCATGTCAAGACCGGCAGGATAGATGATGTCTCCGCCGTCGCGGGATACGTCCACGCCAGGTCAGGGAAAGAGTATATCGTTGTGGGAATGATGAACCGTAAACTGGCCCACAAGGGACACGGCAAGGAATTGATGAATGCCCTGGTTGCCTGGGCCTACGGTCTTTAAGGGGACAGATTTTAAATCTGTCCCCGGGGCGATGGGGTATCAGCGCGCCACAACCGGAATTTACAGGCAGGCCGGTCGACGGCCAGGGCAGCGGCGTGGCTGTCCGGAACGGGCAGGTTTTTTACCAGCCATCCGGCGGCATCTTCATCCTTACCGCGTATGGTCAGGGCCGCATAATCCTCGTCCGGATCGACGCTGACGTCAAACTGTTCAAGGCCGTATGAGACCCCTGCCCCCAGCGCCTTGACGAAGGCCTCCTTGCGGGTCCAGCAGGCATAAAAAGCCTTCAGGCCATCCCCCTGCGGACGATTTTCCAGGGCCCGGATTTCCGCTTCGGCAAAATATCGCCCGGCCAGGTCCTGCCACTCAACCTCCGGCCTGACTTTCTCCAGGTCCACGCCCAGTCTGCCTCCCACTGTGAGCGCCACCAGGGCCAGGCCATGGGAATGGGATACGTTGAATGCGACGGTCCTGCCGGACACGCGCGCGTCCAGCCAGGGCTTGCCGTGCTCGCCATACATGAAATCGACCCCGGCCAGGTCCAGTCCGGCCGTTTCCGACATTACCTGCCTGAGCAACCCCCGCGTGACGATATATTCCCGGTATCCTGTCTTCGACCTGAACTTTTGCGCACGCGCCAGTTCCGCCTGCGACAGGTACTTTGCGTATGCCCGGACCTGTTCCTCCTCCAGTTCCGTCGATGTCAACCAGATATCGACATGGCGCGGCGAGATACCGAGATCATCCGGCGACGTTTGCCAGTTACCGTTCATTGCCCCGGATTCTATCCCTTTTTATGACAGCAGTTCCCGCTAAATTCCGTGGTCAGAGTAAGAAATTCGCCAGAATTTTTACTCTGACCCCACCTATCCTTCAACCTTGCAGGTGACGCAGATACGGGTTTTGCGTATCATTGAGGTTCATGCTTCCCTGAATAACAAAGACGAATATCAAAGGTGACAGATGTTGCAACTATATAATTACCCCAAAACCCGCGGCTTCAGGGTGACCTGGATGCTGGAGGAACTGGAAGCGGAGTATGAGTTCAAGCTGGTGCCGTTCGGCGCCAACGGCTTTGCCTCCGAGGACTACGTGAAAATCAACCCGGCCGGGAAAGTCCCGGCCCTGCGCGACGGTGACATGGTGCTGACCGAATCGGCAGCCATCGTCACCTACCTGGGCGACAAATTCCCGGAGAAACAACTTGTTCCGGCGCCGGGTACGGCCGCACGGGCGAAATACGACCAGTGGTGCTACTTCGTGCTCTCGGAACTTGAGCAACCCCTCTGGACCAAGGGAAAACATACATTCATCCTGCCCCAGGACAAGCGCGTGCCGGCGGTAATTGAAACTGCCGGATGGGAATTCCGGAAGGCATTAAACATACTCAGCAAGGGACTTGAAGGCAACAGGTATATCCTGGGAGACACGTTCAGCGCTGCGGATATCCTGATAGGACATACCCTGACCTGGGCAAGGACTGCAAAACAATCCGTCGAGTTTCAGAACGTCAAGGACTATGCCGAACTGATACTGGGCCGGGAAGCGGTACAGCGGGCCAGTGCCAGGGAAGCGGCAGCCGCGGGAGACTGACAGGAGGTATCAAACTGCGCGGCGATGAACCTGGACCAGTACCCGATAGAAGGATTATACGATGAACTTCTGACGCCCCGGTTACAGGCCCGCCCCGGTTTCGGCCGCCTGGTCGCCACGCTTGAAGGATTGGGTTACAAGGAACTGGCCGCGCGCAGGCGGGATGCCGAGCAGGCCATTTCAACCATGGGCATCACCTTTACCGTCTACAGCGAGGCGGGAAACATCGACAGGGAGTGGCCCTATGACGTTATCCCCCGGATCATCCTGAATAATGAATGGAAGCGGATTGAAAAAGGCCTGATCCAGCGCCTGACCGCGCTCAACCTGTTTATTTCCGACGTCTACAACGACCGGAAGATTATCAGGGACGGAATATTCCCGGAATATATCCTGAGCACGTCGAAGAATTTCCGCCGCGAATGCATCGGCATGAAGCCGCCGATGGGTGTCTGGGCGCATATCTGCGGCACCGACCTGGTGCGTGACAATGACAGCGTCATGTACGTGCTGGAAGACAACCTCCGGGTTCCCTCCGGCGTCTCCTACATGCTGGAGAACCGGAGGTTGACCAAGCTCACCTTTCCGGAGCTGTTCGAGGACTACTCCATCAGGAACATGGACGGTTATACCGTGCAGTTGTTCGACATGCTCAGTTCCATCTCACCGCGTCCACAGGATTACCCGGAAGTCGTCGTGCTTACTCCCGGAATTTACAATTCGGCCTATTTCGAGCATTCATTCCTGGCGCACCAGCTTGGCGCCGAACTGGTCGAGGGGTCGGACCTGGTGGTCGGCGATGATGACTGCGTGTACATGAAGACCATCGACGGCCTGGTCCGGGTTGACGTCGTTTACCGCCGGGTCGACGACCTGTTTCTCGACCCCGAGGCATTCCGCAAGGATTCGTTGCTGGGAGTGCCCGGCATCATGCGCGCCTGGAAAAAAGGCAAGGTGGCCATCGCCAACGCCCCCGGCGCCGGGGTAGCGGACGACAAGCTGGTGTATACCTATCCCGCATATCTCACCACGGTAATATTCAGACGTAATATACTGCATTTATATAGATTTCTTTATTGATAGTGGGGGAAACCGCCGTTGCCGCCGCAAAACGGCAGGGCACAGCCCCCGATTCGTCCCTGTTTTGGCCGGTTTGTTCGGTGTTGGCCCGGTAGTATTGTTGTATCGCCGCGGGCCGGGCAAGGGGCGCCGTTCACGGCAGGGTGGCCGTGTTGGGGCTGAGTAAGCGCCGGCGGGTCAGCCGGGCGGGGCGTGCGCCGGATTGTTTTGCAGTTGTCTGAGTACAGCGGCGAACGCGGCCTGGTAGGGATACCCCGATGCGAAGGCCAGCCAGACCCGGCGGGCAGTAATGCGCACGGCGGCGGCGAGTTTGAGGATTTGGCTGCGGATGGTGCCGCATTGCGCCCGGGCCCAGCGGGTGCCGGCCAGTCCCAGGCGGCGCAGGCCGTGCATGAGCAGGTAGGCGCACGAGGACAGGTACAGGCGCAGCTGGTTGGCGCGCAGGGTGGCCGTGCTGGTGCGGTCGGCGAACAGGTCCAGTTGCTGCTCCTTGATGCGGTTCTCCATCTCGCCGCGGGCGCAGTACAGGTCTTCATACAGCGCTTGCGCGCCGGCCGTCTGCTTGTCCAGGTTGGTGACCACGAAGCGCGGGTTGGAACCTTTGACCAGGTGCTCCGCTTTCGCCACCACCCGGCGCGTGCGCGACCAGCTCTTCCGGGTGCGGTAGCGCAACTCGCGAAAGCGCCGTGAGGGCCGCTTTCTCTGCAGGTAACGCCGGTGCGACTTCTGCAGGGCCTTGGCAATCAGTTCCTCCAGGCGGTCATTGGTCGAGAGGCCGAACAGGTACTGCACCTTGTTGGCCTCGCACCAGGCCATGAGCTCCTCCCGGCAGAACCCCGCATCCCCGCGCACGATTATCCGTACCTTCGGCCAACGCCGCCGTATCTGTGTCACAATCCGGGCCAGCTCGTCCACACTCCCGTCCGCCGCCTCCTTGTCCGCCGACCGCAACCGGGCGCACAACAGGTGCTCCCCGCAGAAGATATACAACGGCAGGTAACAGTAGGACTTGTAGTAACCATGGAAGAAACGGCCTTCCTGGGTGCCGTGCACGGGGTCGTCCGTGGCGTCCAGGTCCAGCCACAACACCGCCGGCGGGCAGGAATGCGCCGCCAGGAATACGTCCACCAGCAACCGGTCCAGTTGCTCCGGGGACGCCACCACCTTCTGGTAACGGTGACAAGGCGCCTGCTCGGGCACACCCAACTCCAGCCGGTTCAACGTGCTCGACCCCGCCAGCGGCACCCCCTGGTCCCGTACCCGCCGACGACGCTCTCCCGTCAGGTCCGCTTTCCCCACCAGCAACGCCAGCAGACTGTCATGGCGCAACCGGTCATGGTCGTTGACATCCTCATAACCCAGCGCCAGCCCGTAGATGCGTTGCGCCAGCAGGGCCTCCACCGGGTGCTCCACCCTGCCTGCCTCACGGTAATCCGTAAAACACCCGGCCAGCCGGGGGAACAGGTCCAGGCGCCGCGCCACTTCGCGCAGCAGCAGTCCGCCGGCGTCCGACGTGAGCCGACCGCCGTCAAAGCGGCCCGTCACCCGGCGCCGGCCAAAGGCTTGAAATTCCAATTGATCAGGACTACACTGTGTCGTCATAAGGCCGTGCCCCGCTTGTGTTATAACTTGTTGATCAAAAAAGACTTTATAACACAACACACGGCCTTATTCAATTCACTGGTGAGATATCCGGGCTATGTCCCTGACATGATCCGTTACTACCTGGGTGAAGAACCGCTGCTGCCAAACGTTCCCAGCTACCGCTGCGATGATGACCGGCAGCGCCGCCACGTGCTCGCCAACCTGGACAAACTGGTGGTGAAACCGGTCGATGAATCAGGCGGTTACGGCATAGTCATCGGGCCTCGCGCAAGCAGGCGCCAACTGGCGCAGGCGGCAAGGCAGGTCGAAGCCGACCCCCGCAACTATATCGCCCAACCGGTCGTCACCTTGTCCACGGTGCCCACCTTGTGCGGCAGGCGCATCGAACCGCGCCACGTCGATCTCAGGCCGTTTATCCTGCAGGGCGATCACTCATACGTAACGGCAGGCGGGCTGACCCGCGTTGCCCTGGTACGGGGATCGCTGGTAGTGAATTCGTCCCAGGGAGGCGGCAGCAAGGATACCTGGATAATCGCCAGGTCCAGGGAGTAAGCCATGCTGTCCCGGGTCGCGGAGCAACTGTACTGGTTCGGGCGCCACGTCGAGCGGGCGGAGAACACCGCACGCCTGGTCAACGTCAACGCCAATCTGATCATGGACCTGCCCCGCCCCTTCAAACGGATCTGGGCAAATATGATCGGCATCACCGGGAGCGATGATCTGTTCTACGGCTCTTACGGGAAAGCAGATGAGAAAAGCGTCCTGCAGTTTATGCTGACCGATGAAGACAACCCTTCCTCGATGGCCCGTTGCGTACGCATGGCCCGTGAGAACGCCCGCAGTTCCCGCGAGATACTGCCCGTGGAAGCCTGGGAAACAATCAATGAATTTTACCTGTATGTCAAAAACAATCCGGCATCAGGCATGCGGCCCGGCGCACGCCATAAATACCTGAACAGCGTTATACGTTATAGCAGGCAGATAACGGGCATGCTGTTCAGCGGCATGAGCCACGGCAGCGCCTACAGTTTCGTGCGCATCGGCAGGAACCTGGAACGGGCCGACATGAGCACCCGTATCATCGACGTAGGCTGCGTCAATCTTCTGCCCGCCGGAGACGAGAGTGCCGCCGCCTATACCGAATTGCTGTGGCTGAATATCCTGAACTCGTTGGGCAGTTACCAGATTTACCGCCAACACGTCAAGGTGCGCCCCAACGGCGAAGACGTTGTCGATTTTCTATTCAAGTTCGTCGATGCGCCGCGCAGTGTTTTACATTGTCTGCAGGAGATCCATGCCCGCATGGTACGCCTGCCCGGAAATGACTCGCCCCTGCAGACGCTTGCCGACGCCCGGGACATGGTCAGGGACGCCGACACCATTAATATGATGGAACAGGGCGGCCTGCATGAATTTATCGATAAAATACAGCTTGGCCTGAACAACATCCACGCACAGGTGGAACGGGCCTGGTTCAGGTATTAAAAGACTTATTGCGTGTTCTGTTGCTCGTCCCAGTTGGTGGCCCAGGCAATGGGCGGCATCTTGCTGAATGCTTCCTTCAGGTTTCTGTCCCAGCTTCTTCTCAATTCCCGCAGGTATTCACTGTGTTCATCGAAACAGTAATACCTGTCCAGGGAGAAACTGTCGGCGGGATAGATGCTCACCTCGACAGGGGGACCCACCGTCATGTTGCTGTTCATGGTGGAATCCATGGAAATCATGGCGCACAAGGCGGCCGTTTCCAGGCTCAGCTCAGGCGTCAGGATACGGTCCATGATGGTCTTGCCGTATTTGCCCTCGCCTATCTGCAGGTACGGCGTATACGCCGAGGTCGTTATGTAGTTGCCCTGGGGATAGACCAGGTAGATTTCAGGGGTTGAACCGGCTATCTGGCCGCCGATAATAAAACTGGCTTCATAATTGACCCCGGACGTGGTGTGCTTTTCCTCCTGCCGGACATTGATATTGCCGATATACTCGGCCGCGTCGCTTATGCCGGCCAGCGTCATCAGGTTCAACGGCGCGTATTGCTCTATATCCTTGTTGAGTTGCTGCACCACCCCCTGGGTGGTAGCGAGATTGCCCGCCGATAACAGCACAAACCGCCGATCACTCCCGGATTCGAACCGGTGCATCTTGCTGTAGGTGCTGACGTTGTCGATCCCCGCATTGGTGCGGGAATCCGACACGAACACCAGCCCTTTTTCAGTTGTTACGGCTACGCAATAGGTCACGATGATTACCTGCTTTACGCATTACCACCAAGATGACTTTAGCTCCCCTTATCGGTTCCGGTCAAGTAAAAAATTTATCTGACAGGAATTGTTTCAATTACTCTGACGCAACAAATCCGGGGCTTGTGCCAGTTTTTGTTTCCTGCTATATTGTCCTTTATACAGGACATATCCTATGGAATACGAAGTCAGGTATACGGAAGTATTTGAGGACTGGCTGCGCGGGCTGCGTAACCTGCGCGCAGCTATGAAAATCACTGCCCGGATCAGGCGTGTTGAACTGGGTAACTTCGGAGACAGCAAACCGGTCGGAAGTGGTGTCAGTGAGTTGAGGATAGATGTCGGAAAAGGCTACCGCGTCTATTATACGGTTCGCAATAAGACTGTATTGCTGCTTTGCGGTGGTGATAAGTCAAGCCAGGCAAGGGACATCCGGCGTGCACATCAAATGCTGAAAGAGATTCAGGAGTATTTATGAAAATCAAGAAATTTGACGTAGTTGACTTCCTGGGTAGTGATGAGGCAATCATTGAATACCTCAATGCTGCGCTTGAAGAAGGTGATTCTGATTTCTTCGTCAAGGCTGTTGGAGATGTCGCCCGCGCCAAGGGCATGATGAAAGTTGCCCGAACCACCGGCCTGGGCAGACAAAACCTGTACCGGTCGCTGTCCAGAGGAGGCAACCCGCGGGTCGGTACTTTATTCAGGGTACTGGATGCGCTTGATGTCAGGCTATCGATTGCTCGTTAACAGCAGGGCGCCCCAAAAAAGGTAACAGTGCTCCGATTCTGCTGAGTGAAGATGACGAGCGGGACTAATAAAT
>VYCZ01000420.1:0-3191 GCA_009843675.1 Gammaproteobacteria bacterium
TATAGATACCGATGCCAGGGTGTTGAATACCGATTATCGACCCATTCCCGGACTGTACGCGGCCGGGGAGCTGGTCGGCGGACTGTTTTATTTCAATTATCCCGGCGGTACCGGGCTGATGTCGGGGTCCGTATTCGGTAAAATCGCCGGAGAGCACGCATCCCGACAAGCCCCGGCAAACTGAATCGAAACAGGAGAACCGAATGAGCAACCAGCCTGAACAGGCAGTATATGATCGCCAGGGCTTCGGCCAGGTTCTGGAGTTAGCCCCGCCGGCAGGGCTGTTGATAGTGGATTTCATCAACGGCTTTGCCGACCCGGAGGTGTTCGGCGGCGGGAATATCCGGCCTGCCATCGAGAAGACCGGCTAATTGCTGACACTGGCCCGCAAACGGGGCTGGTCGGTCAGCTATACCCGGGTGGTGTACGCCGACGACGGTTCCGACGCCAACGTGTTTACCGACAAGGTGCCGGGATGCCTGGATTTCACCGAAACCTCCGAACTCAGCCAGGTAGTCCCGGAGCTGCTCCCTGAGCCCGGCGACCTGATCATACGCAAGCAATTCCCTTCCGCCTTTTTCGGAACGCACCTGGCTTCCGCCCTGGCGCTGAAGGGTATCAGGACTCTGTTTATCACCGGGGCGACCACCAGCGGTTGCGTGCGCGCCTCGGCCGTCGACGCCATGTGCCATGGCTTCAAGCCAGTGATCGTCGAAGATTGTGTAGGCGACCGTTCCGTTCAGCAGCATGAAGCCAACCTGTTCGACCTGAAAATGAAATACACGGAGAACATGAGTCTACACGAGGTTGAAGCGCTGACTTCTCTCTAGGAATGCCACAGAGGTCACAGAGAGCACAGAGTAAAATCTGATGACTCAGAACAGCAGGGTCCTTGGCGCGCCGGTCCGCCGGCTTGAAGATCACGGGTTATTAACCGGCAGGGCCCGGTTCATAGACGACCTGCAACTGCCCGGAACATTGTGCGCCGCCTTTGTGCGCAGCCCTTACGGCCACGCGCTGGTTAACCGGACCGACACGGAGGAAGCTGCAAAGGCGCCGGGAGTGGTGGCTGTCCATACCTTGCCGGACCTGCAACCCCGGCTTACCGATACCAGGATGGCCACAGGGCTGCCAAGCCGGAGCTTTCGCCTTGATGTCAAGCCCGGAGTACTGGCCGTAGACGAGGTGGTCTATGCAGGCGAACCTGTCGCAGTGGTGATTGCCTGTTCCCGCTACGCGGCAGAAGACGCAGCAGACCTGGTGGAAGTTGATTATGAACCCCTGGATGTCGTGGCCGATTGCCGTTCTGCCCAGCATGCGGACGGTCCGGCCGTGCACCGGAAACTCTCCCACAACCTGGCTGCCGCATTTGAGTTCGACTACGGAAATATGGAAGACGCCTTCCGGGACGCGGACCTCACCTTCAGGGAGTCCTTCCGCCTGCACCGGGGAGGCGCTCACTCCATCGAATGCCGGGGCGCAGTCGCCCGCCATGATCCCGCCACCGATCACCTGACACTGTGGACTTCCACGCAACGCCCCCACGGGGTAAAACGGGTAATCTGCGACCTGCTCGGCCGCAATGACGACAGTGTACGCGTCATCGCCCCCGAGGTCGGCGGCGGCTTCGGGCCGAAGCTGGTGTGCTACCCGGAAGAGGTGGTCATTGCCCTGTGCGCAACCATCCTGCAACGGCCGGTGAAATGGATACAGGACCGGCACGAATACTTCCTGAGCACGACCCAGGAACGGGACCAGTACTGGGACGTGGAAATCGCGTTGGACAGCGATGCCGCGATCAGGGGGGTGCGCGGCGTCTTGCTGCACGACCACGGCGCCTATACGGCGCGCGGCCTGAACGTGCCGTATGCCTCCGGCATCGCACTGCCCCTGGCCTATAATATTCCCGCCTACCGCCTGGAAGTCTTCGTGGCGCTTACCAACAAGGTGCCGGTCACGCCGGTGCGCGGCGCGGGACAGCCGCAGGGAGTGTTCGTGATGGAACGGCTGCTGGACCGGGCGGCCGGCAAATTATCCATCGACCGCGCCGAAATACGGCGCCGCAACCTGGTCAGGAAGGAACAGATGCCCTGCCGCAAGTCCCTGCGCCTGCGCGGCAATACCGAAGTCATCCTGGACAGCGGCGATTACCCGGCAACCCAGGCTCTGGCGCAGGAACACGCCGGCTGGGATTCGTTCAGGGAACGTCAGCAATCGGCCCTGGAACAAGGCCGGTATATCGGCATCGGCCTGGCCAATTTCGTCGAGGGGACCGGGCGCGGACCCTATGAAACGGTCACGGTGCGCATCAACCCCTCAGGCAACGTTGCCGTCGCCAGTGGCGCCACGGCCATGGGCCAGAGTACGCAGACCATGCTGGCGCAAATCGTTGCCGAACAGCTCGGCGGCGATCCTTCAAAGGTCGGCGTCACCTGCGGGGATACGGACGCCACGCCCCTGGGCTTCGGCGGCTTCAACAGCCGCCAGACCGTCATCGCCGGCGCCTCGGCCCATGCCGCCGCCATGGCCGTAAAGGCCAGGGCGTTTAAACTCGCAAGCCGCCTCCTGGAAGCAGCGGAACACGACCTGGAGATCGACGGCCGGGCTGTATTCGTCAAGGACGCGCCGGACAGGAGGCTGACGTTTGCGGAACTGGCCCGCGCCGCGTCCGGCCTGCCGGGCTTCAAACTGCCCGTGGATGGCATGGGACCGGGACTGGAAGCCACGGAATCCGTGATCATTGACGACATGGTGTATGCCAACGGTTCGGCCGTGGCCGAAGTGGAAGTGGATATCGATACCGGCCGGGTCACCGTGCTGCGCTTCCTGGTCGTCCACGACTGCGGCCGCAGGCTCAACCCGACGATCGTTGACGGACAGGTTCTCGGCGGCATTGCGCACGGCATCGGCAACGCCCTGTTCGAATGGATGGGCTTTGACGAAGACGCGCAACCGGTCACCACTACATTTGCCGACTACCTCCTGGTGGCGGCGGATAACATGCCGGAAGTAAAGCTGTTCCACCTGGAATCGGAGTCCCCGTTCAATGCACTGGGCGTCAAGGGAGTGGGTGAATCGGGCTGCCTCCCGACACCTGCCGCCATCGTCTCCGCAATTGAGGACGCGCTGGCGCCTTTCGGCGTGAGGCTCAACCAGGCGCCCCTCACGCCTGCCGTACTCTGGGAATTAAT
>VYCZ01000420.1:3201-4666 GCA_009843675.1 Gammaproteobacteria bacterium
GCGCCGAATAGCGACAAAGACGCCTACAGGCAGGAATCATTGGACAGCCGGCAACCATGAAACCCGCGCCATTCACCTACCAACGCCCCGGGAACCTGGAAGAAGCGCTGGATATCCTGGCACAGGTGGCGCATGAAGACGGCCGTATCCTTGCCGGGGGACAAAGCCTGGTTCCAATGATGGCGTTGCGCCTCGCTTTCCCCGCGCACCTGGTGGACATCAACGACATACCCTCACTGCAGGGTATCGAGGTGGAACAACAATCCCTGGTCATCCGCGCCCTGGCCAGACACGCCCATTTTCATCAACCTGCCGTCTCCGGGCCATTGGGGTCGATGCTGGCAAAGGTGGCGCAAAATATCGCGCATTACCCGGTACGCCAGCGGGGAACCTTCTGCGGCAGTCTCGCCCATGCCGACCCCGCTTCGGAATGGTGCCTGACCGCCGTCACCCTGGATGGGTCCGTGATGGTTCAAAGCCGGAACGGCAGCAGGGAATTGCCCGCCGGTACGTTTTTTCAGGGTCCGATGACTACGGCGCTGGAACCGGATGAGATGATCACCGCGGTGCGCCTGCCGATGCCCGACGCCGGCTCGCGCTTCGGGTTTTACGAGTTCAACCGCCGGGCCGGGGATTTCGCCCTCGCAATGTGCCAGGTCATGTTTACACAGGAAGAAGACAGGATGACTGGAGTGAGGCTGGGCATCGGCGGTGCGGAGGAAGTCCCGCGGCGGCTCGGGGAAGTTGAAGAAATGCTTACAGGCCAACGGCTTACGGAGAAGGCAATCCTGTCCGCCTCCGAATGCGCGGCGAGCGTGATCACGCCTCTCGAAGACATACAGACACCGGTTGACTACCGGCGTCACCTTGTCAAAACCTCAGTCAGACGCGCGCTGGAAGCGGCGCGGGATTCCGGTAATGGACAGTAAAATCCCGGTAAGGCTGAACGTGAATTCACGGGACTATCATGTCAACGTGGAGGCGCGGCAGACCCTGGCGGACGTCATCCGCGAGGAGTGCGGGCTGACCGGCACCCGCGTCGGCTGCGAACATGGCGTATGCGGGAGTTGCACAATCATCGTTGATGGCGCGCCGGTACGCGCCTGCCTGATGTTCGCGGTACAGGCTGAAGGGAAAGAGATCAGGACTATCGAGGGCATGGCCGATGGCGCGGAACTGCACCCTGTCCAACGCGCATTCAGTGAAAACCACGCCCTGCAATGCGGTTTCTGCACCCCGGGGTTCATCATGCTGATTACGGCGGCCCTGGAGCAAGATTCCGCGCCCGCCGATGAGGAGATCAGGGAGATGCTGTCGGCCAACCTGTGCCGTTGCACCGGATATCAGAATATTTTCAACGCAGTAAAACAATATGTGGGAGAATTAAGAGAACGAGGAGGAACAGACAATAATGACAGAAATAACTGAAGCTTCCACCAGCAACAATGTCTCCGTGGATGAAGTG
>VYCZ01000420.1:4676-9357 GCA_009843675.1 Gammaproteobacteria bacterium
CAAATCGGGCTTCCCCGACGGCTGCAACGAGGACTTCTTCGATTTCACTGCCAGAATGATTGACGGATTCTTGGGCGCGCTGGGCGTCGAAGGCGCCGTGGACATCATCGGCAACTCCCTGGGCGGACAGGCCGCGCTCGGGCTGGAGCGTATTAACAGCGCAAGAATTAAACACTTGGTACTGATCGGCAGCCAGCCCACTTCCGCAGGCCTCGGCATTCAGCCCCAGCCCCAGGAAGCATTGAGAAACATCTTCAATTACTACGCTGGGGAAGGCCCGACCCTGGAAAAGATGCAGCGCCTGGTGGAAAGCCTGTTATACGACCCGTCCCTGGTCAGCGATGAGACCCTGCAGGAACGTTTCGAAGCAAGCAGGGACCCGGGACAGATGCGCCTGCTGGGACTGCCGCGCCGGGACCTCTACTCCGAACTGGACCAGATCGCCTGCCCCACCCTGCTGGTCTGGGGCCAGGAGGACAAGGGCGGCGCCCTGGAAGTCGGCCTGCAGTTGCTGAAGAGGATGCAGGACGCGCGCATGCACATCTTCCAGCGTTGCGGCCACTGGGCGCAGGTGGAGCACCAGGCAGAGTTTGAGCGGGTCGTGCTGAACTTCTTCGGTTCCTGACCGTGGCACAAGGGGACAGAATTTAATTCTGTCCCCGTTATGCTCAGTAGTTGTAGCGCAGGCTCACCCCGTAGCGGCGCGGTTTCTCGAAGGACTGCTCGTCCGATCCATCTACGATAGCCAGGTCGAAGGCGCTGTTCTGCGCCCGGCTGTCGCTGAAGTTCCTGACAAAACCGGTCACCTGCCAGTGGCTGTCAGGGCTGTACCAGGTGAGGCTGGCGTTCCCGATCCAATTGGACGGCAGCCTGTGGCTGTCGAAGTTGTTGATGTTGCCCCAGGCGTCATCCGCGAAGGTGCCGTCCAGTTGCAGGGCGACGGAACCACCCATCACGTTCGGCACCGTGTATCGGCCGACGCCGGAGAACTGCACGTCCGGGGTGTAGGTGGGTTCCACGTTGCGGAACACGTTATCTGCCACCTCCAGGTCCTTGACCTCGGTATCGATATAGCTGAAGCCCAGCCAGATATCCAGGTTGTCCACCGGCGTGGTCAGGACTTCGACCTCGAAACCGTAGTATTCGGCATCGGCATTGAATACGGCCCCGGAGGTGCCGACGAACTGGAACGCCTGGTAATCCTTGTAATCATAGTAGAACCCGGAGACGTTCAGGCGCGCCTTGCCGCCGGCGAGGGTGGACTTGAAACCGGCTTCATAAGCCCAGAGTATTTCCTCGTCATAGCCGTACTCCTCCTGGGTCAGCGGCGTCAGCAACGGCCCGTTGAAGTTGCCTGCCTTTACCCCGCGGTTGACGCCGGCGTAAATCAGCAGGTCGTCGTTCGGGGTGTAGTTGAGCTGGACCTTGCCCGACCAGAGAAAATCCGATGAGGTGTCGGAGAATGGCGGCAGAAATTCGATGGGGATCGCCGGCGCAAAGATCACGCCCAGCGGCTGCGCGCCGTAAAATGCAGCCCCGTCGGTGCGCCCGTCCCTGTCGTTGAAATAAAGCCTGTTGGTGTAGGAGTAGTCCTTCTCTTCAATGATAGCGCGAAATCCCAGGTTGACCATCAACTGTTCGGTCAGGTCATAGTCAATCTGGCCGAATACGGAATAAGAGTCGGTTTGCAGGTCGACGTCCGTAGTGGCCTCCAGGTAGGTATCGCCGCCAACGCCAAAGCCCAGTTCACCGGTGATCAGGTTGATGGGAGTGCCGGCGCCGGGGAACCCGAGCGGGATCCCCGTGGTCGTGTTGAACACCGGCCCAAAGAACAGGCCGCCGAAGGTATTGATGCCGCCGCGTTTGTCCTCCAGCCCCTGGGCAGACCTGGTATTGATATGCAGATAATATGCCCCGGTAATCCAGCGAAACCGATCCGCTTCCCCTTCCAGGCGTATCTCCTGGGTAAACCACTCGCTCTCGAACTGGCGCATGAAATTGGAACGGGGCGTGGGCGCGGCGCCGACGTCACCGCCCTGGTACTGCTTCATTTTTGAATAACCGCTCACCGCCACCAGCTTGGCGAAGTCAAGGTCCCAGTCCATCTTGCCGGAAATGCTCCACAGCCTGATCGAGTTGGCGTCCTTGGGCGAATGATCCAGGTTGACGTCCAGCCCGTCCCGGCCCCCCGGCTCGAAACTGCCGAACAGGTCGCCGCGGTCGTTGGGCCGGACCGTGTCAAAGTCGCCGTCGAAGACACTGTTGACGCAATCACCCGTGTTGACGTTGATGGCCTCGCAGATAGTGCGTACGTCACTCTGCAGGCGCGTGTTTACCGTGTCGTCAAATTGTCCGTCGCCATCGGTATCGTCAACAAAGGCCACGGACGGCACACCCTGGTAGGCCCAGCCGCCGAACTTCTGCTTGGCATACTGCCCCTTCACCAGGAAATTCACGTCATCATTAGGCTCGAACAGGAGCTGGCCGCGCATGGACCAGGTCTCTTCTCGCCAGGAATCGTTGAAGTCATCAGGGTCCGGTGTCAATTCCGGTCCCCGGCCAAAGGCCTGCAGCACCGCCGGCGTGGGAGGGATGCCGACCTCTTCGATATTGTTGTTGTAAATCGCGCCATGCTTGCTGAAAATGCCGGACAGGCGGCCCGACACCGTGTCCGACAGAGCGCCGCTTGCCGCGCCCTCAACCCGGACCTGGTCGAACCTGCCGTAAGTCAGGTCGAGAAACCCATCAGCTTCCTGGGAAGGTTTGTTGGTCACAAAATGCACCAGTCCGCCGGTGGCGTTGCGGCCGAACAAGGTCCCCTGCGGCCCTTTCAGTATTTCCACCCGCTGCATGTCATAGCTGGCGAACAACTGGGACTGCTGGGAGGCCTGGTAAACCTCATCCACGTAAATGGCGTTGGGCGCCTCGGAATGATCGCCGAAGTCGTTCTGGGTGGCGCCGCGAATGGTGAACTGTTGCTGGTCCCCGCCGCCGGGCCCGGAAATATAGACGCCGGGACTGTAACGGGCCAGTTCCGTGTTGTTGACGATGCCGATCTCCTGCAACTGATCGCCGCTGAAGGCGGTGATGGCGATGCCGACGTCCTGGATGGACTGTTCACGCTTCTGCGCGGTGACCAGCACCTCTTCGAGGATACCGCTCCCCTGCGCCAGCGCCGGGTGGGCAAAACATGTCAAGGTGATGGTTGCGACAAAACTCTTGAAAAGACGTAAAATTCCCGCGTAAGACATCATGTTACTCCCCTTTCATTAACTGTGTGTAAAAATCCTTCAAAGATACCGTTATAATGGCTCAATCCGTGAGTTTACAAAATTATTGATAATTTATTGTGTACGAACGGCCGGAATATAACATAAGAATTTCGACCCGTCAGGAACTGCCTATGAAATACATCGAGCCTGCCAGCCTGTCCGAGGCGCTTGAGATCCTGTCCGCAGACGACGAGGCCCGCTGTCTTGCCGGCGGCGCCACCCTGGTGGCCATGCTGAATGCAGACCTGGTTGAACCTTCAACGTTGATCGGCCTGCGCCGCATTGATGAACTGGCCGGTATTACGGTATCCGGGGACCATATACGCGTCGGCGCCATGACCACCCATACACAAATCGCCGCTGACGACAGGTTGAGCGGCAACGCGGCGGTGGTACGGGACGCCGCAGGCCAGATTGCCCATCCGGCCGTGCGCAACATGGGCACTATCGGCGGGGCGGTATGCCATGCCGACCCCAACGCCGATTTTCCGGGCGCCCTGGTCGCAGCCGATGCCGTGCTGGAGGCGGTCGGTTCCTCCGGGGCAAGACAAATACCCGCCGGCGAATTTTTCCTGGACTACCTGGAAACATCCCTGGAGGAAGACGAAATACTCAGCGCTGTCCTGGTGCCGGTGGAACCTGCCGACGCCAGGGGCAGGCACCTGAAGTTCAGCCGCACCCATGGCGACTACGCGACCATATCGGTTTCCCTGGTACTGGTCGTGGATGGCGACGCCTGTTCCTACGCCAGGGTGGCGGTCGGTTCGGCGGGGCCGGCTCCCATCCACCTGGATGAGGCCGACTCGCTACTGACCGGTTCGGCGTTGACGCCGGAGGTAATCCGGCAGGCGGGCCGGAAACTGATGGAAGCTGCGGACCCGGTAGATGACGTACGGGGAAGCGCAGAGTACCGTCGTATGATCATTCCGGGGCTGTTGCAGCGGGCAGTGGACGAAGCGCTTCCCTGATTTTTACTCTGCTCCCCAATGCCCGCAACTCGACGGCAATTCCTGAAACAGGCAGGCGGCCTGACGTTCTGCCTGGCTTTCGTCCAGCCGTTCGGTTTCAGCCGGCGAGCGATTGGTGCGGTTGCAGATGCCTCCAATACTGAGACCGTTACGCTCAATGCTTATGTGAATATCGCCGTTGACGGTACGGTCACGATCATCAACCCTGCCGCGGAAATGGGCCAGGGTGTAATGACCGCCCTGCCAATCATCGTCGCGGAGGAACTGGATGTGGATTGGAACAATGTGCGTATCGAATCCTCTCCGCCGTTCGGCGAAGTTTACGGCGATCCCGCCTTCTTCGACAGGATCTTCACCACCTCCAGCAGGTCGATAGCTAATTATTACCCGCGCCTGCGCCGTTTCGGCAGCCAGGCGCGTCAGGTATTGCTGCAGGCAGCC
>VYCZ01000420.1:9367-16766 GCA_009843675.1 Gammaproteobacteria bacterium
GTACCCCGAACGGTGTTGAGCACCGAAGCCGGTGCGGTGCTGCACGAAAAAACCGGGCGCACCCTGGGTTACGGCGAAATTGCCGCGTTCGTGAAAAACCCGGTAACCGATATGGCGCCGGTTCAGCTCAAGCCCCGGAACAACTACCGTCTTGTGGGCAGGAAAATTCCCCGCCGCGACCTGCCGGGAAAAACCACCGGCGCTACCCAATACAGCATGGATGCCCGGCCTGCGGGGCTGGTTTATGCGGCCGTGTCCAGGGCGCCCGTTGAAGGCGCCACGGTGGAGGCCATCAACGAACGCGGGGCGCGCAGTGTCAAAGGCGTGATCGACGTGCTGGCGCGGCCCGAATCCGTCGCGATCGCGGCCACAAGTTATCCGGCCGCCCTGAAAGCCCGTGACAGGCTTGATATAACCTGGCATGAAGTGGAAGGAATGAGCCGTTTCGACAGCGACGAGGCCATGCAACGGCACGTCTCGGCGGCCCGTGACCTGTCCCGAAACGGTTTTCCCTGGGACGTGCAGGGACACATTTCCTCCCTTGCGGACAAGTCATCCCGGGTCCACTCGGCGGAATACCGCACGGATTACGTTTACCATGCCCAGATGGAGCCGTTGAACGCGGTGGTGTCGGTCACTGACGGTGGAAAAAAAGCCGAGGTGTGGGCCGGGACCCAGGCGCCGGCAAACACGGTTGACGCGGTTGCCCGGACGCTGGATATCTCACCTGACGATATCAGTCTCAACCGCTCCCTGCTGGGTGGCGGTTTTGGACGGCGCACCGTGCCGTCCATGGATTTCGTGGTGGACGCCGCCTGGCTGTCGAAGGAATTGGAGCGCCCGGTAAAGGTGGTCTGGACCCGTGAAGACGACCTGCGTAGCGGGCACCTCAAGCCCATGACGGCCCACTACCTGCGGGCCGGCATCGATGCCCGGGGCAATATTTCGGCCTGGCAGCACCGGGTGGCCAGTGACGAATCCATCAAGCTCCTGGACCGGCCCAGTTACGAGGCCTTCGGCAAGGTGCCCGTCACTTCCATGCTGGGCTCATCCCACCGCGGCGCGGATCAGGGCGCGGGCGCCGCCTATGACCTGCCGGACCGGCTGGTTGAACATATCGGTATGGATACCGGCGTCCGGCTCTATCCCGTGCGCGGCGTGGGGGCTACGCCCAACAACTTTGCCATCGAATCGTTCATGGACGAACTGGCCGCGCGCCTCGGGGTGGATCCGGTTGTGTTCCGGTTGAGGCTGCTGCACAACTCCGCCAGAGGCAGGCGCATCATTGAAACCGTTGCCGGGATGGCGGACTGGGAACGCGAACGAACCGGGCGGGCGCTGGGTGTCTCCTACACTCACTACGTGGGTACTATCGCGGCGGCGATAGCCGAAATTTCCCACGACCGGAAACGGGAAAAAATCATCATACATAATGTATGGATCGCTGCCGATGTCGGCCTGGCTATCCAGCCGGACAACGTCAAGGCGCAACTGGAAGGCGGCATCGTCCACGGACTGGGCTACTGCCTCTCGGAACGGATCACCATTAAAAACGGCCTGATACAACAAAGGAACTTTCACGATTATGCGGTTCCGCGCATGGCCGATGCGCCGCACGTACGGGTGGAGTTGCTGTCCGGTGACGGGGAACCCACCGGTGTCGGCGAGACGGGTTCGATCCTGGCGCCCGCGGCCGTTGCAAACGCATTTGCCGCGTTGACCGGAAAGCGCCTGCGCCATATACCGTTTACTCCCGGACGGGTGAGGGAGGCATTGAACAGTTGATGTTGGTAAACAGGTGCTTTACATTTAACCACTCCTTCTTTGCACGAGGAACTTATGACTGACAAACAGACGGTCGCTTTATCGATTAACGGCGAATCATTTGATGTAACGACCGATACGCGCAGCACCGTGCTCCAGGTGTTGCGCGAAGACCTGTCCCTGACCGGGACCAAATGCGGTTGCAACAACGGGGTATGCGGCAGTTGCACGGTGCTGGTGGATGGCGAACCGATGCGCGCCTGCCTGATGCTGGCCGTAGCGGCGACGGACCGGGAGATCACCACCATAGAAGGACTGGAGCAGGACGGCGCGCTACACCCTGTCCAGCAGGCCTTCATAGAACACCAGGGATTGCAGTGCGGTTTCTGCACGCCCGGGATGATCATTTCCGCGAAGGCCCTGCTCGACAGGAATCCCAACCCGTCACCGGATGAAATACGCAGCGAACTGAGCGGCAACCTGTGCCGCTGCACCGGTTATGTGAAAATCGCGGAGGCCGTGTTGTCACTGACAGGCGGAGTGGCAGAATAGAGTATACAACTCACTGGGGACGGAATTAATTCCGTCCCCGGGCAACAGAAGAGAATTGACATGAGCGCAAACCTGGCTGACAACTCGCAGATAAACGATATCATCGGAGCTTCCGTGCCGCGTATAGAAGGCCCCGAAAAGGCCACCGGGCGAGCCGTATACACCGACGACATTACCCGTCCCGGGATGCTGCACGCGGCCCTGCTGGGCAGCCATTACGCCCATGCCCGGATACTGTCCATCGATACTTCCCGGGCCAGGGCGCTGGCAGGCGTCAAGGCCGTCCTGACCGGCGCGGACCTGCCGTTGAACTACATCGGCATGTTCATCAAGGACCAGCTTCCCCTCGCCACGGATACGGTGCGCTACGCGGGCGAACCGGTGGCGGCGGTGGCGGCGGTCGACCTGAAAACTGCCAAGCAGGCCCTGCAACTGGTCGAGGTCGAATACGAAGAACTGGAACCGGTGTTCGACGTGATAAAGGCTATGGAACCGGGCGCGCCGGTGATTCATGAAAAGCGGGACGAATACCCCTGCATGTTTGAACTGCCGCGGGAACCGAACGCCATGTGCTTTACCGAATTCATGGAAGGCGACCCGAACGCGGCCTGGGACGAATGCGATGCCATCGTGGAAGCCGAGTACCGGATACCGGCCCAGTACCATGCCTACATGGAACCCAGTTCGACCGTGGCGGAAATGGACGGCAACGGCAAAATCACCTTATGGTCCTCGACCCAGGGGGTCGCCCGGTCCCAGATGTATACCGCCATGGCAATGGGCCTGCCCATGTCGAAAGTCCGCGTCATCGCTCCGCGGGTCGGCGGCGGTTTCGGCGGCAAGTGCGAGTTTACCAACCAGCCCATCACCGCGTTGCTGGCCCGGGCGACGGGCCGGCCGGTCAAGCTCACCTATTCCCGGGAAGACGACATGACCATGATGAAGCGGCGCCACGGCGGTGTGATATACATGAAGACCGGCGCCGCAAAGGACGGTACCCTGCTGGCCCGGGACTGCCGCATCGTCCTCGATGGCGGCGCCTATGCCGATGAAAGCCCGGAGGTCTCACCGGTTGCGGCATTCTTCAGCCGCGGTCCCTACCGTATCCCGAACATGCGGGCGGAAGCCTGGGCGGTGTACACCAACCTGTCCCGCGCCAGCGCCTTTCGCGGTTTCGGCAACCCCCAGGCCACCTTCGCCAGCGAATCGCAACTCGATGACCTGGCGGAAAAACTGGACATGGACCCGCTCGAATTGCGTATGAGGAATGCCCTGGAACAGGAGGACAAGTTCTTCTGCGGCAAGACCATTGAAAGCGCCACCATGCGCGCCTGCCTGGAGAAGGTCAGGGACGCATCCGACTGGAAGGCAAAACGGACTGGCGGCCTGCCGGCGCGGCGCGGCAAACGGCGCGGCATCGGCATGGCCGGCATGACCCATATCTCAGGCCTGGCCGGCGCCGGGGCAAACGTATTGCTGAACGAAGACGGCAGCGTCTCACTGAACTGCGGCGCCGTGGATATCGGCCAGGGATCGGACACGATCTTTACCCAGATCGTGGCAGGCTCCCTGGCATTGAACATGGACCAGGTCAATTTTGCCGCGCCGGATACGGATTCGTCTCCCTTCCAGTTCCAGACCTCGGCGAGCCGCAATACCTACGTCATCGGTAATGCGGTGAAACTGGCCAGCGACGACGTCCGGGAACAGATTTGCCGTCACGCAAGCGAGATCTTCGAATGCGACCGCGCGGACCTGGAATTCAGGCAAGGCGGGATAGTCGGCGTGAAGGGGGTGCCGGACGCGGCGCTGCCGTTTGCGGCCGTGGCCGGCAGGGCGTTGTGGGAAACCGGCGGTCCGATCATGGGTACCCACAACTGGCTTTACGCCCCGCAGGAACGCATGGACCCCAAGCGCATGGTGCTGGGCGGTTTCGCGCTGATGCCTGATTCCATCGGCATTTTCACCTTCGGCGCACAGGTTGCCGAGGTGGAAGTGGACGAGGTGACGGGGCAGGTGGAGGTACTGGAGTTCTGGGCAGCCCATGACGTGGGCCGCGCCATCAATACCGCTTCCGTTGAAGGCCAGATCGAGGGTGGTATCGTGCAGATGCTGGGCTATGCCCTGACCGAGGAAATGCTGTGGGACAACGGCCGCATGATCAACCCGACCATGATGGATTACAAGATACCCGGTATGGCGGACGTGCCGCTCAAAATCCATACCCTGCTCATCGAGTCGCCTGAGGCATCCGCGCCATTCGGCGCCAAGGGTGTGGGAGAAATCTGTGCGGTGGGCCCGGCGCCCGCCGTCGCCAACGCGATCAGGAACGCCATCGGCGTGCGCATCAACGAGATCCCGGCAACGCCGGAGCGGGTACTCAGGGCGATGCTGTCCGCAGATGACGCAGGTTAACGCAGGTAGATTTTACGGAACCGATACCTGAAGCTGCAAATACAGGAAGGTTCCCTGCCAGGGAACGACGGAATCGCTGCGATAGATACGGCCGCAACAGCTTTCGAACTCGCCCGGCTCGGGGTAAACATCAAACAGGTTCCGCCCTCCGGCTTTCAATGAGAAACGGTCTCCGAAATGCAGGGTCGCCTCCGCGTCAAGCATGAACTCAGCGCCGAACTTCTGAAATACCGCCAGGTCCGCGGTGCTGGTATTTTCATAGCTACCGTAATAGCGGCCCCGCAGCAGCAGGTCAAAACGGTCACGGGTATGACGCAGGGACGCCACGGCGCGCAGGTCCGGGGCGCCGTTTTCCACGTCAAACTGCGCTTCTGCGTCCACGAATCGCCCGCGCTCAACAAGCCGGGTTTCGTTGTAGTTGCCGGCCAGGTGGAGCATGTTATTACCGCCGAAGCCATCGAACTCAAAAGTGGCTGACAGGTCAACGCCTTGAGTTTTCGAATTCACATCGTTGGTGAAAAAGCGCACCTGCGCAATGGTATTGGCTCCCGGCACTCCGAGCGCCTCCAGTTGCGCGGTCTCCCCAGGCCCCACAGCGAACTGTGAAGACAACACGATGCGGTCGTCAAGCCGGATGTGATAGTAATCCAGGGTCAGGGAGAGGCCGTCAAGAGGCTCTGCGGCGAATCCCACGCTGTAGGACATGGAGTCTTCGGCATCCAACGGACGGGCGCCAAACAAGGCCGAAACCGGATGCTCGGCGGGGTACACCCCTTCTGCCATGGGCAAGCCGCTCGGGCCGACCCGGGTGGAGACGTTGGTTGTCGAAATCTGGCCCGGCGTTGGCGCCCGGAAGCCTGAGCCGACGGATCCGCGCAGGTTGAGATAATCCGTGAGACGGTAACGGGTCGCCAGCTTCCAGGTAACCACGTCGCCGAAGTCGGAGAAATGATCGAAACGCACCAGGCCGTTAAGCAGCAATTCATCCGTCAAATCCATCTCCAGATCGATGTAACCGGCATAGTTGTTCCGGCTCAGCCTGCTTGCAAACTCCGGAGCATAACCGGGAAAACCGTTGGAACCGACCGGTACCGTATTATGGATCGGGTCGCCGGCCGGACACAGCGAACCGACCGTTTCCAGACCGGGGATCCGGCACTCGACAACGGTCAGGTCGTCATCCGGGTCAGCATCAACCTCGGCCCGGGTAATCTCGAAATTAAAGGGGTCGGCCGCGGCGTGTGGCCCTATCGCAAATGACAGCGGGTCACCTTCTTCGATCGTATACCGCTCGCGACGGTATTCAAAACCGAAAGCGGCATTCAACGGGCCGGCAAAACCCAACTCCACGGGCAAAGTGAAATCGGCGTTCACGGCCAGTTCATCATTGATCAGGTTGCCGGGCCGAAAGCTTGTCGGCGTCTCCGGCCCCAGCGACGGATTGAGCGTGTTGGCAATCCGGTAACGGATCTCGTCAGAGCCATAGCTCAGCGAAAGGTCCAGTCTCAAACCGTTGTTCAATTCTCCGCGCAGGCCGCCGGCGATGCTGTAATCGATCACTTTCCCGGAAAATTGCGGCGTGAACCCCGCCGGGTACAGGCCGGCGCGGGGATCGTAGATGGAGCCGTCCGCCAGCCGCAACGACAATAACTGGCTGACGCCGGGACGCCGGTAAAAAAACCCGCCGCTCTGGTCCTTCCAGGAGTAATTGCCGAAACCATACACTTCGAACAGCTCCGAGACCGGCAGCGCCGCGTTGACGAAGAAAAGCGCCTGCTCACGCTCCGGCTGCCCCCAGATCTGCGCCGGGCTATCGAATTCACGGTCACCGCCGACGCCGGAGAAATTGTCGGCGAAGCGTGTGTCGGGATCGTCCGGAACGCCGTCGCTGCCGGGCAGCACCTGTTCAATCGTACCGTCAGCCCCGTAGGTATAGGTGAAGGCATCAGGTCCGTAATACGTCACGCCGTCCACTGTCAAGCGGCTGGTGGTAGCCTGCAGCGGCGTCAGGCCCGAGCCGGCAATGGTAATGTCATAGGGTTGTGAACGGCTGGTTGGCCGGGTATCCGAATATTGTCCGCTCAGGCTGAGAAATCCATCACTGCCGAGAGCAAAACCGGCGTTGGCCTCGACGGTGACTTCTTCGCCGTCGCCTTCCGTATAGCCGCCATACTTACTGCGCAGTTCGAAACCGGAGCGATTCTCCCTGAGGTTGAAATTGATGACGCCGGCTATGGCGTCGGAACCGTACTGGGCGGCGGCGCTGTCCCTGAGCGTTTCCACGGATTGCAACGCAACGGAAGGAATACTGCCTACGTCGGGGCCGTGTGCGCCAAAGCCGTTCAGATGCATCAGGGCGGCGCGGTGGCGGCGCTTGCCGTTAATGAGAACCAGGGAGTGGTGTGAATCCAGTCCGCGCAGGCTGACCGGACGTATAAAGGTCGATCCGTCGGAGATCGGCTGGCGGGTAACGTTGAATGAAGGGACGATAGTATTGATAACATCGACCATGTCCGACGAATTGACGCTTTCCAGCTCCTGCAGCGTGAATATGTCAACCGGCACCGCAGCATCGCTCGCAGTGCGCGCCGGGACCCGTGTGCCGATGGTTACGATTTCTTCAATCTCCCCGGGCGCGTGTTTTTCCTCATCATCGGCTGATACGGAC
>VYCZ01000378.1 GCA_009843675.1 Gammaproteobacteria bacterium
TCGATATATCTGCCGGTGTCGGGGTCAGCAGTGTCGGTCGTTCCCATCCCAGGGTTATCGAAGCCATGGAAAGCCAGTCGAAGATTCTCATGCACGCCTCGGACATCAGTAATACCAGGCGCGGGGAACTGGCGAAAAAGATTGCCTCCATCGCGCCGCCCGGCCTCAGGAACAACTGTATCAGCTATTTCACCCAGAGCGGCAGCGGCGCACTGGAGTGCGCCATCAAGTTTGCCCGCCGGGTGACCGGGCGCAACCAGATCCTGGCCTTCCACGGCGCCTATCATGGTGTCTGGGCAGCTTCCAATGCCATCACCACCGGTGACCAGTACCGCAAGGGATATGGTCCATTCATGGGTGGCGTCATTCATGCGCCTTATCCCTACGCCTACCGTTTCCCCCTGCCTCTCGGGGACAAGTCCTGCGAGGAAGTCTGCGGTGACTACGTGGACTACCTGTTGAACACTCCTTATACGGCGGCGGACGACGTGGCGGCGGTCATCGTTGAACCGGTGCAGGGAGAGGGTGGCTACGTGCCGCCGGCTCCTGAATTTTTCCATCGGGTCAAGGCTGCCTGTGAAAAACACGGCGCCCTGTTTGTCGCGGATGAGGTCCAGGCGGGCACCGGCCGCACCGGCAAGATGTGGTCCATTGAACATGCCGGGGTGGAGCCGGACATGATCACCTTCGGCAAGGGCATGGGCGGGGACCTGCCGATGGCGGGCGTGATCATGCGTAAGGACCTGGCGCAACAGCTTGACGACATGTCACAACCCCAGACCTTTGCCGCCAATGCGGTATCTTCTGCGGTCACCATGACCAATATCGACATCATCCAGGAAGGCGAACTGGTGGAAAGGGCGGCGCAGTTGGGCCGGGAAGTCCTGGACCGGTTGCAGGCTGAAAGTGAGAACCTGCCCATCATCGGTGAAGTGCGGGGCAGGGGACTGATGATCGGCATCGAACTGGTCAAGGACAGGGAGACCCGGGAGCCCGCTGACGGGGACACGATGATGAAAGTAGTCATGGGCCTGTTATCCAACGGTATCATCATGGTGCCCTGTGGTCGTAACGGCAACGTGTTGAGGCTGATGCCCTCGTTGACCATCACCCGGGACTACATGAACAAGGCCGTGGATATATTGCTTGATGTTCTGGGCAGTGTCTGAGTCGTATCCATGAAACGATGCCGCGGTAGGGCACAGCGACAGTCATAAGGAGGTTGTCACATGCAGTGGTTATTGGGGAATGATACCAACCCCGTGGACGTAAATTCGCGCAGGTCCATCATCGCGATTATTTATATCGCGGTGATCGCGCCCTGTGTCTTCATCCTCCAACCGGGTTATGTTCAGGGCCTGGTTGAATACCTGGCATTGAGTGAGGAACAGGCGGGTTATATCGCTTCCGCGGAGATGTTCGGCATAGCCTTCACGACCCTCCTGCTCATCTTCATGGAGGCGCGCTTCGATTGGCGCAAGCTGACTGTATTGTGTCTTATCATTGCCGCCGCGGGCAACCTCCTGTCCCTGTCCCTAGCGGATTTCGAGTCGCTGGCGGCGGTGCGGTTCCTGACCGGCATGGGCTCCGGCGGACTGATGTCACTGACCTTCGCCATGATGGGGCTAACCGACAAATCCGACCGGAATTTCGGTTATATAGTCACCTGGGTGCTGATCTACGGCGCCCTGGGCATACTGGTGATGCCTACAGCCTTTGCCACTATCGGCATGGACGGCGTGCTGGTGTTCTTTGCCCTGTTCAATGTTTCGGGCCTGTTCTTCGCCCGCTACCTGCCGCGCTCCGGGGTCCACCACCTGGACCTGTCCGTACCGGAGAGCGTTCATTATTCCTGGCGCCTGAAAGGGATGTCACTGTTCGCTATCCTGGTCTATAACACCTCCATCGGTATCGTCTGGGCCTACCTGTTCCTGCTCGGACTGGAAGCCGGCATCGCCGAGCAGACCGTGGCCAACGTCCTGACCGTCTCCCAGTTCCTGGGTATTGCCGGGGCCTTCGTCGCGGTGGTCTTGCAGTTGCGCATCGGCCGCATCATCCCCCTGCAGGTGAGTATCATCGGCACCGCCATCGGCATCTACTTACTGGTGGGCGAGATCGCCCTGTTGCATTTTGCCCTGGGTGTGTGCCTGTTCAATTTCCTGTGGAACGTGAGCATGCCCTACCTGTTGGCGACACTTGCTTCGTTCGACCGCAGGGGCAAGGTGGTAATCTACGGTATCTGCATGCAGACGCTGGGTTATGCCATCGGCCCCTTCATCGCTGCGACCATTCTCGGGAGGAGCAGTTATGACCATGTCTATATCGTGGCGACATTACTGTTTCTCGCCAGCGCTGTTGTCCTTATTCCGGGACTGCTGGCACAGAAAAAGCACCTCTGATAACAAGCCGGGTGAGATTGGGAACAATCTGCGCATCACCTGGTGAGAGATGCGGGCTAGAAGTCTTTCCTTATCGTCAATCCGTAAGTGCGTGGACGCGCGTAGGAAATCTGGGTATTGCCGGTAAAACCGGATACATCAAACCCGATAATGCCGTGGTTCGAATCGAACAGGTTGTCGATAAACCCGGTTACCGTCCATTCATACGACGGGTCGGACCAGTTGAGGCGGACGTCTACGACAGTGTGGCTTTCTATTTCATGTGCCGTGAAGTTCCTGGCATTATGGAACACTTCGGATCGGAATGAACCGTTGAGTTGTGCTGCGATATTGCCCAGTCCGGTGTCCCGGTTATAACGAATTAACCCTGATGCCTGGAACTCGGGGGTGAATGCCGGCCGGGTATCCCTGGTCAGGCCTGGGGCAACCTCCAGTTTGTTCACCTCGGCATCTATCCAGGAACCGCCGGCCATGATATCCCAGGACTCTGACGGAGTCAGGAACAGTTCAAGTTCGAGCCCGGTAAATTCCGCTTCTTCATTCGTCACGGAACTGACGTTGTTGACCCAGGAGAAGGACTGGTAATCGGTGTAGTCATAATAGAACAGGCTAGTATTCAACTGCACCCGTCCATCCGCTAATGTCAGTTTTGCTCCCGCCTCGCAGGCCAGTAAAATTTCCGGCTTATAAGTGCCGAAGCCTCCCAGCAAGGGAGCGCTGAAACTGCCGGCCTTGACGCCCCTGTTCACGCCGATGTAATACAGGCTGTCATCATCAGGCGAGTATTCAAGCTGGACTTTGGCCGACCAGAGGTCCTGGTTATTTTCCAGGTCCGCGCGTTCAAGGGTAGCCATACGGGTGTCCGTTTCTATTGTCCTGTCATCCAGATTCCGGAACAGACCGATATCACCCGACAGTTTTTTGTCTTCCTTGATATAGCGCAATCCCAGCACGGCCGCCAGGCTGTGAGACAGGAAATAGTCAATCTGTCCGAAAACGGAATAAGAGTCGGTTTCCATGGATGTGATCGTATTGAATTCCCGGCTGGGGCCGACTACCACCGATTCGGCGCTACCGGCCAGCCCCTGGGTAAACCCGGTATCTATACCGAGATAATACAGACCGGCGACCCAGTTCATGGTGTCGTTTGAACCGGCGATTCTCAATTCCTGGGTGACTTGTTCAATTTCACCGTCGGAGTGGAATATAACTTCAGGTGAAGCGCTGACATCAGGATCTAACCCTATAATCCTATTAAATTTTTTATAATCGGATATGGATACGAATTCAATTCCGCCGAAGTCATAGTCAAGAGTCCCTGTTATCCCGTGGGATTCGATCTGGTTTTGATCGTCAAAAGCGAAATCCCGGTCGATGCGCCTGCCGCTGCCGTCCGGGTCGATATTGCCGCTGAAATCGCCACCGGGCACAGGACGATACGGGCTGGTACCGGCATCAAGTACGGCATCGACACATCTGCCCGACTGTATCTGGTCGCACCCCAGCGGGTCGTCTGCGGCGTAGATGACGTCAATGACCGCACCGTCGGCATTGAGGATTTCGGTGGTGTTGACTGCCTGGTACGGACCTTCACTTTTTGTCGTATCGGCCCAATTCACGCTCAGCAGTAAGCTGCCATTGTTATTCAAATCATATTCGATGTGGGCGCGCACGGCCTGTGTATCATCGTTGTAGGTGTCTTCACCGCCACCGGGCGACCCCGGGCGGGTATCGGGCGCTGAACCGTCCACGTACACGTTTTTCAGTATTTCTCCCTGCAGGTTGGACAGGAAGGCTACACGCGCGCGTAATCTGTCGGATAACGGGCCGGAGGCGGCGCCTTCAAACCGGTACTGGTCAAACCTGGCCGCGGTAAACTCGCCGTATCCTTCGAATTCATAGGTGGGTTTTACGGTTATCGTGTTGACCAGGCCGCCGGTTGCGTTCCTGCCGAACAAGGTGCCTTGCGGGCCCTTGAGGACTTCAATTCGTTCGATGTCAAACAGGCCGAAGGTCTGGGCCTGGGTGCTGGCAAGATAACTGTCGTCAACATAGACGGCTATGGGAGCCTCCGCAATATCCGCATAGTCGTTTTGCACGACACCGCGGATATTGAAGATAGCGCGCTGGCCGCCGATGTCGCCGGCCAGGGATACACCGGGCGTGAATGCGATCAGTTCGGTACTGGATTCGATCCCCAGCGCATTCATCTGTTCCCCGCTGAAGGCGGTGACGGCTACGCCTACATCGTTGATGTTCTGCTCCCGTTTCTGGGCGGTCACGACGATCTCTTCAAGGCTCCAGGCGCTTGCGCAGGCCGTCATACTAATCAAGATGAATACCCATCTTGTCTGCCAATGTGCGGATTTCTCAATTATTGCCATACTGACACCGGGTTCGCGGTGTATTTATAGTAAACTTAATGCAGGAGTCTTGAAATAATAAAGTTCAGACGACCGTGTCACATTCACTGAAACAGCATTCGTTAAATTCGGCTCCATCACTATGTGTGGAATAGTCGGCCTGTTCAGCAAATCCCCGTCCATTGAAAATCACCTGGGCGAGTTGCTGGCGCGCATGCTGATCGAGATGACGGAACGTGGTCCCGACAGTACCGGCGTCGCCGTTTACCGTGATCGCGCGCCTGGCTCAATGACCAAGATCACCTTGCTCAGCAGGGATGGTGAATTCGACTGGCAGGGGATGAACGATGAGGTTTCCCGGGTATTCCCGGGTTCCGGCAGCCTGAAGTCTGCGGAAAACCATGCCGTCGTGACCATTGACGCACCGGCAAGCCGGTTCCGGGAATGGGTTGCCGGGGAACACCCGGAACTGTACATCAACAGCACCGGTACCAGTATGGAGATCTACAAGGAGAAAGGCTTGCCGTCTGATGTGGTAGACCGCTTCGGGGTATCCGCTATGCAGGGCACCCACGCATTAGGGCACACGCGCATGGCGACGGAGAGCAGGGTTACCACTGAACATTCACATCCTTTTTCCACGGGCGAGGATTTATGCCTGGTCCATAACGGTTCCCTCTCCAACCATAATCGCTTGCGGGAGTTCCTGGTAAAACAGGGTCTGGACTTCTACACGGACAATGACAGCGAGGTAGCGGCGGGCTACCTGACCTGGCGACTGCGGGAAGGCATGTCACTGGATGAAGCCCTGCAGGCGGCGCTGCTGGACCTGGACGGTTTTTATACGTTTGCCATAGGCACCAGGGACGGTTTTGCCGTGCTGCGCGACCCGATCGCCTGCAAACCCGCGGTGATGGCGGAAACCGGCGACTGGGTGGCGATGGCGTCCGAATACCGGGCCATAGCCGTACTACCCGGGGCCGACCAGGCCGAATGCTGGGAACCGGAACCGGCGACGGTCTACAGTTGGAGTCACTGAAACTGATGCGCCTGTTTAACCTGGATGAGGTCAGTTTAAGAGAGTTGAACCAGGCATTACACGATTGTAACGGCAGTGATGAGGCTTCTGCCTGGACGGTGACGAACACAAAGGGAAAACATGCTGTCGCCGCGGGTATTGACGCTCCGCTTGAAGTCACGGTTAACGGCCACGTAGGCTATTATTGCGCCGGCATGAACAAACAGGGACAGGTCACGATCCGGGGTAATGCCGGACCCGGGGTCGCGGAGAACATGATGTCGGGACTGGTGCGGGTGACGGGCAATGCTTCACAGTATGCCGGCGCCAGTGCCCACGGCGGACTGCTGGTCATCGAGGGCAATGCCGGTTCCCGCTGCGGTATCTCCATGAAAGGAGTGGACATTGTCGTCAGGGGTTCCATCGGGCACATGGGCGCATTCATGGCACAGAAAGGACGTATGGTCATCTGTGGGGATGCCGGAGGCGCCCTGGGCGATTCGTTGTATGAAGCGCGTATCTTTGTCAAGGGAGAAGTTGCCGGCCTGGGCGCGGACTGTGTGGAGAAACCGATGGCGGAAGAGCACGAACGGGAGGTTGCACAGTTGCTGGAACAAGCCGGCATCAGCGGCGTGGATGCAGCCGGTTTCCGGCGTTACGGTTCCGCCCGCAAGCTGTATCATTTCAATATCGATAACGTGGATGCGTATTGATGCCTGAAAAAGATATCACGGAATGGTTGCGCGAATCGGCCACGTTCCCGCGAGCGGTGATCGCCGATATCCAGCGCGCCGCGCGCACCGGCATATACGATATTCGCGGTTTCGGCGCCAAACGCGCGCTGCCGACGTTTGACGACCTGGTGTTCCTCGGCGCCAGCATGACGCGCTATCCCCTGGAAGGCTACCGCGAACGTTGCGATACCAGCGTGACGCTGGGCACGCGCTACGCGAAGAAGCCGCTGGAGTTAAAAATACCCGTCACCATTGCTGGCATGAGTTTCGGCGCGTTGTCGGCGCCGGCAAAGGAAGCATTGGGACGCGGCGCTACCGAAGTCGGCACCAGCACTACTACCGGAGACGGCGGCATGACGCCGGAAGAGCGGGAGCATTCCGAACTGCTGGTTTACCAGTTGCTGCCGTCCCGCTACGGGATGAACCCGGATGACCTGCGCCGGGCGGATGCCATCGAAGTAGTGGTGGGCCAGGGCGCCAAACCAGGGGGAGGCGGCATGCTGCTGGGCCAGAAGATCAGCGCCCGGGTTGCGGAAATGCGCGATCTGCCCGAAGGGATAGACCAGCGCAGCGCCAGCCGCCACCCGGACTGGACCGGGCCGGACGACCTGGCGATCAAGATCCGGGAACTGCGGGAGATTACCGATTGGGAAAAGCCCGTCTACATCAAGATAGGGGCTTCCCGGACGTATTTCGACACCATGCTGGCGGTCAAGGCCGGCGCGGATGTCATCGTCGTTGATGGAATGCAGGGCGGCACCGCGGCAACTCAGGAGGTCTTTATCGAACACGTCGGCATCCCCACCCTGCCGGCGGTAAGACTGGCCGTGGAAGCCCTGAAGGAAATGGACATGCACCGCAAGGTCCAGTTGATCGTATCCGGGGGGATACGTAGCGGCGCCGACGTGGCCAAGGCGCTGGCGCTGGGCGCCGATGCGGTTTCCATCGGCGTGGCGGCCCTGATTGCCCTGGGCGACAACAGCCCGGAATTTGAAGAGGAATACCGCAGGCTGGGCACGTCCGCGGGCTTTTATGATGACTACCAGGACGGCCGCGACCCGACAGGAATTTCCACCCAGAGCGACGAACTCGCAGCCCGGTTCGACCCGGTCAAGGGAGGCAGGCGGCTCGCCAATTATCTCCGGGTATTGACGCTGGAGACCCAGACCCTGGCGCGCGCCTGCGGCAAGAACCACGTGCATAACATGGAACCTGAGGACCTGGCGGCGTTGACTATAGAGGCGGCCGCCATGGCCAAAGTACCGCTTGCCGGCACTGACTGGATTCCCGGTGAAGACAGGCCGAAAAGTAAATGAGGAGAAAACCGTCATGACAACCGATCTGGCACAAGTTGCAAAAGAGAGAGACATCAAATATTTCCTGATCAGTTTCGTCGACCTGTTCGGCACGTTGCGATCGAAACTGGTCCCGGCGCGTGCGATAGCGGATATGCAAGCGGAAGGCGCCGGGTTTGCCGGCTTCGCCGCGTGGCTGGATATGACCCCGGCGGACCCCGACATGTTCGGCATACCGGACCCGGACAGCCTGATCCAGTTGCCCTGGAACCGGGAAGTCGGCTGGCTGGCCGCCGACCTGTGGATGAACGGCAAGGAAGTGGAAGCCTCGCCGCGTATCGTGCTGAAACGACAACTGGCCAGGGCGGAACAGTCGGGTTACCGTATGAAAACGGGCGTTGAGTGTGAATACTTCCTCATTAACCAAGAGGGCACGGCCATCTCCGATCCCGCCGATATACAGAGCAAGCCCTGTTATGATCAACAGGCGCTGATGCGCCGTTATCCCGTCATCAAGGCGATATGCGACTGTATGCTGGAACTGGGCTGGGGGCCGTACCAGAACGACCACGAGGACGCAAACGGCCAGTTCGAAATGAACTGGGACTATGCCGATGCCCTGACGACAGCAGACCGGCACGTGTTTTTCAAGTACATGGTGAAAACCATTGCGGAGCAGCATGGCTACCGCGCAACGTTCATGCCGAAACCCTTTGCCGAGTTGACCGGCAACGGCTGCCATACCCATGTTTCCCTGTGGGATGCAGCAGGCGAGACAAACCTGTTCCTGGATGACAGCGATGAACTGGGTCTGTCGGGGCTCGCTTACCATTTCCTGGGCGGCATCATGCACAATGCCACTGCGCTTTGCGCCCTGTTCAACCCTACCGTGAACAGCTACAAGCGCATCGATGCGCCGCGTACCCTGTCCGGCGCGTCCTGGTCGCCGAGTTCGGTCACCTACACAGGGAATAACCGTACCCACATGATACGAATTCCGGACACAGGCCGGTTCGAACTGCGCCTGATGGATGGATCCACCAACCCGTACCTGTCCCAGGCCGGAATCCTGGCCGCCGGGCTGGACGGAATGGAGAACGGGCGTGATCCGGGCAAACCCCTGCATATTGACATGTACGCGGAAGGCCACAAGGTCAGATCCGCCCGGAAATTACCGGCAACCCTGCTGGATGCCTTGCGCCTGCTGGAAAAGAACAAGGTGCTGCGCGCCAGCTTGGGAGATGAGTTTGTGGATTCCTACATCAAGCTGAAAATGCAGGAATGGGGGGAGTACACGTCGCACCTCAGTGATTGGGAGCGGAGGAATACGCTGGATTGTTAATGGCGTGCGTTAAATCCAGATTACGATTGATACGTTTTAACTGACGGATTATATTAAACTTTCCCTGCATGTCGATTGATCATAAAGTTTCTGCAATCGTCACCGGAGCCGGTTCCGGAAATGGAAAAGCCATCGCGGAACGCCTGCTTCGAGATGGCGCAAACGTGGCTCTACTGGATGTGGACGGTGATTCCGTAAACAACCTGGCTGCCCATCACGGGCACGCGATTGCAATCACCGCAGACGTCACGAATGAAATGTCGATCAAACATGCGATTCAGTCAGTTGAAGAGGCTATTGGCCGGCTGAACGTATTGGTAAACAACGCAGGAATTGTGCGACCCGGGACATTTGAGGCTTTGTCAGTGGAAGAGTGGGACGAAGTGTTCCGCGTCAACTCCACCGGTCCATTCATTGTCAGCAGAGCGGCTGCACCGTTACTGGCCAGGACTGCTGTCGAATGCGGGAAAGAGGCTACAAGCGCAATTGTCAATATCACCTCTGTCGAAGCGCATATCGTGATATCAAGCAGCGGTCATCCCCAGATACATTACAATGCATCAAAAGGCGCATTGTTGCAGTTAACCAGGGCGCTCGCGGTTGAATGCGCCGCAAACAGGATACGGGTCAATGCTGTGGCTCCGGGATTCATCAATACCCCGTTTACTGCGAAAATACTGGCCGAACCCGGTATCGAATCGTGGATCCTGGAACGTACGCCACTCGGCCGGGTAGGCCAACCGGAAGATGTCGCCAACGCCGTGGCTTTTTTGGCCGGCAACGAAGCAAGCTGGATCACAGGGACTACTCTCTTTGTTGATGGCGGGTGGACTGTTTTTTGATTATTGACGATTAACTACACATGTCTCGGCATCGTTTAATAGGGAATCACATTTTCAGGCCACAGGCGACGGTATTGTATGGCGCATAACAGGTGAACTTGACATGAGCGACAATAATCGGCCCGGACTTGATTTCGACTTCCATGGAAAGGCGCTTGATAATATTTTTGAGACATACGCAGAGATACGGGATAAGTGTCCGGTAGGACACAGCGAAAGATACGGCGGTTTCTGGTTCATTAGCAAAAATAATGACATATTTGCCGCGGAGCAGGACCCGGAACGCTATTCAGTGGCGCCCTCAATGTTGCTCCCGTCTTTCGGGACGGATATTCCGATGATCCCCATCGACATTGACCCACCTAAACACTGGGAATACCGTAAAATTCTTCTGCCTCTGTTCACGCCCCAGGCCATTAGAAAGATCGAGAACGGCATAAGGATGACTTCCCGTGAATTGGCAATAAAAGTCCTTGAGTCTCTCAGGCATGGTCCTACAGACGCCTCCTCCATGTTCGCAAGGCCGGTGCCGACTATCGTATTCAGCCGCATCGCCGGATTTCCGGAGCAGGACTGGCCGAAATTCGACAAATGGGTATATGACATCATCTATGCCCGTGTTGAATACCCGGAACGGGCAAAAAACGCAGCCCAGGCAGTGATGGATTACTTCAACGATCTGCTTATGGCGCGCAGAAGTGCTGAACCCAGGGAGGATGTTATCCAGAAACTGCTTGAAGCCAGGTTGGATGGAAACCCTCTCAGCCAAGATGAACTTATTTCCTACTGCTATCTGCTGTTTGTGGCGGGTCTTGATACCACCGTATGGGCAATTCGCTCCTCCCTATGGTACCTGGGGCAGAACCTGGAAGATCAACGGCGCCTGCGGGAAGACCCGGAGTTGATATATATGGCTGTTGAGGAATTTCTGAGAACCTTATCGCCGGTACAGGCCATGGCCAGAACCTGCCTGGCAGATACGGTTATACAGGGGCAGAAAATCTCAGCCGGCGAACGGGTCGTCCTGGTGTTCGGTTCGGGAAATCGTGATCCGGATGCATACGATCATCCTGAAAAGATCCAAATTGATCGCGAGGACAATAAACACCTTGCATTTGGTGCAGGAATCCACCGTTGCCTGGGATCAAATCTGGCTCGTGCGGAACTGGTCATTTCCTTAAAGGAATTTCTCAATATCGTGCCGGAGTTTACCCTGGCTGAACCATCCGAACAGTGGCACGGAATAGGAAAACTTACTATCCGGATGAACTAAGCAGGAGGAATGCTAATGAAAGTATCGGTTGACGAGAAACGGTGTCAGGGTCACGCCAGATGCATCGCCTTCGCAGCACAGGTATTTCACATCGATGATGAGGGTTTTTCCCATGAGCGCGAGGGATTTGAAACAGTGACTCCGGAGCTTGAGAAATATGTCAAAAAAGCCTTTGCAAATTGTCCGGAAAACGCAATTCTTATCAGCGACTGACAGCATTTACAGATTATGATACATCTGGACAGAAGTGCAATTGCAATTATCAGACTCTTAGGTATCTCTGATTAAGTCCGGAATGGACTTGTTCAGAGCTTCTTAAGCTATCAAGGGGTGATGTACAAGTGACAAAAGAACAAGAAATGGATGGTGAAACAGTTAATCAGCTTCTGCATGAGAACGACATCGATACCATCAAGTTGGGAATGGTAGATATCGATGGTTTATGGCGGGGGAAACGCGTTACTGTTGATTACTTTCTTAATTCCATAATACCTAAAGGCGCCCATATTTGCGACATAATCTTCGGGTGGGATATTCAGGACAAATTAATCCAGGGACTCAAGTTCACGGGATGGCATACAGGCTATCCCGATGTATTTCTGGTGCCGGATATTTCTACGATCGCAATTGTCCCCTGGGAGGAGCGGACAGCATCTGTTATTTGTGATGTTGTAGATGCAAATGGCAATCCGGTCGCCATATCACCCAGGTATGTTCTGAGGAAGATCCTCAACAGAATGAAAGAGGATGAGCTTACGCCGATGGTAGGATATGAACTTGAATTCTACCTTCTGAAGGAGACGTTACAGTCACTGGAGCAGAAGAATTACACCGATATTGAACCTCTGACCAGGGGTCCGGATTGCTACAGTCTGTACCGCGGCACCAGGACAGAGTACATCATTGGCGAATTGCGGCGTAACATGAATAAGTATGGAATTATAGTTGACGCTGCCAATAGTGAATACGGTTCCGGCCAATTCGAAGTCAATCTGCATTACTGCCCGGCCATGACAGCCGCGGACAGAAGCCTTCTTTTCAAGATCGGCATAAAGGAAATAGCGACAATTCACGACATTTTTACTACGTTTATGGCCAAATATAACCATGATGACGCCGGGAGCAGCGCTCATGTGCACCAGAGTATTTCTGACGGTAGCGGAAAAAACCTGTTTTCAGATGGTGAAGGCGGACTATCGGTCATGGCAATGCACTATCTCGCCGGCGTGATCGCCACGCTTCCTGAGTTTATGGCACTGTATTGCCCGAATATAAATTCTTATAAACGCATCGTGGAGGATTCATGGACCGGCATAAACGCAACATGGGCCAGGGAAAACCGGACTACTGCGGTACGCACTGTGGTTAGCAGTGCGAGTGCAACTCGTATCGAGAACCGTATTCCAGGTGCAGATGCAAACCCGCATATCGTGATTGCCGCGTGCATTGCCGGTGGTTTATATGGTATGAACGAAAAGCTTAAATCATCCGAGCCTACAGCCGGTAATGCTTATGAACTACCGGATGAGGACATCCCACAATTACCGAAGTCACTTGAATCCGCAATTGAAGTATTGTACAGGTCCAATATTGCAAGGGACTTGTTAGGATCCGAATTTGTAGATCATTTTGTCGCTACCAGGAGCTGGGAAATCCAGGAATACAGAAAGGTAGTTACCGACTGGGAACGCCACCGTTATCTCGAAATGATTTAGGTATTATTGTTACGCAGGGATCATTTCTGCTGCTTGTTGTATAGCAGCCATTGGCGCTCAATAACGTAAGCGTGAATGTCATTCACGTCCTGCTCGCTCAAAATTCCCTGGAACGACATCATGCCCTGTGGTTTTCTGACGCCGCCAAGGACAATTTGACTGAATTGCGCATGAGATTCCTGTGACAGGTATTGAAGGCTGTGCATTGACCCTCCCGGGCGAATGCCTGCGCCTGATGAACCGTGGCACAGCCCGCAGGAGGCTGCGTTATACAGTGAAGCGCCGCGCGCAATCTGTTCGGCCGATGCAGTTTGCGCCGGCGGTTGCGGTACCGGTGGCAATGCCGGCGAAAACTCAGGCAGTCTGGCATCACCATTAAGCTTGAACGCCAGCAACTGCGTCGGCCCGGGCAGGTCCCCGAAGAAAGGAATCATGAAACGGGTCATACTGACGGAACCGACAGGAACCAGGATGTACTGCTCGCCAGCCGCCGAATAGGTGACAGGACCGCCCTGGATTGCGGAGCCCGTATCAAAACTCCACAGTTCTTCTCCCGACGCCGCCGAGTGCGCTCGAAATTTTCCATCAGCCGCGCCCTGGAATACCAGGCCCCCCGCGGTTGATACCACTCCACCGTTCATGCCGAACTCGTGCAGAAATTCCCATCTCGCCTCCTGTTTGACCACGTCCCATGCGATCAAGCGGCCTTGTGTATTGAGTTTCCCCGCTTCACTCAAGCCGTCCTCCCTGGTGTTGAGGTTATCACCGTAGTAATGGAAGGAAACACCGCCAAGTGGAGCGTTCTCGCCGGCATTATAGGTCGTGTCGAAAGACTGCGCCGGTATATACACGAGGTTATGGAAGGGGTGAAAACTCATTGTATGCCAATTGTGGGCGCCGAGGGGGGTAGGGGAGGTATAAGCGCTATTGTCCCGCTCCAGGTAATAGCGTACACCCTCGTTTTCAACCGGTCTGCCGGTTTCCAGGTCGATACTGCTTGCCCACTCGACCGGCACGTAATTCTCCGCTGCCAGTAATTCTCCGGTTGCCCTGTCCAGGACGTAAAAAAAGCCGTTCTTTGGAGCTTGCAGCAATACTTTCCTGGGTTTGCCGTCCAGTTCCAGGTCCGCCAATATTATCTGGCTGGCCGCATTCAGGTCCCAGGCGTCAGCCGGGACAGTCTGGTAATGCCATTTGTATTTCCCCGTGTCGGCATCCAGGGCGATAATCGAGTTCAAAAACAGGTTATCGCCACCGCCGGGACTCCGGGTTTCAGGGTTCCAGGGCAGTCCGCTGTCCGTGCCGATATAGATATGATTGAATTCTGCGTCATACACGATCGCATCCCAGGCACAGCCGCCTCCGCCGGTAGCCCAGCCCAGCCCCCAGGTAGTTGCAGCCATTTCCAGGATATCGTTTTCAAACGGCAATGCGGGGTCGCCGGGAACGGTGTAGAAACGCCACACCTGGGCGCCCGTTTCAGCGTCATAAGCAGTGACATAGCCCCTGGCGCCAAAATCCGATATGCCGTTACCGATATACACTTTGCCGTTGGCCACCCTGGGCGCGCCGGCAATGGCATATTCCTTGCCCGGATCGCAGGATTGAACTTGCCAGACCGGTTCACCCGTCTGCGCTGATAACGCGATTAAACGGCAATCCGACGTGCCTACATACACTTTCCCGTTATTGACCGCAACACCGTGGTTGCGCCGGGCCGACCATGAAGCGCTGAAACCATGGCCCGGATCAACCTGCGGGTCGTAAAACCAGAGCTCTTCACCGGTGACAGCGTCAAGGGCAAATACCGTGGCAAACGTGCCGCTCATATATACCACGCCATCAACAACAACAGGTGTGCCGGCAAAACCGTCGTCAGGCAAGGGAGGTTGATAGGACCAGGCAAGTCCCAGTTGCGCAACATTTTCCGTATTGACCCAGGTCAGCTCACTGAAACGCTGCTCCCGTGCATCGAGTCCGTGTTGCGGCCACCAGACGTCCGATTGTTGATCCGCATCACTCGCCGGGGTTGCCGTTTCCTGTGCGTTTCCGGCCGGCGTGTTCTGCGGTGCAGAGTCACAGCCGGACAG
>VYCZ01000053.1:0-2420 GCA_009843675.1 Gammaproteobacteria bacterium
TCTTGAGTATGACTCATCACGCGCCGGCACTTTTGAGCCGCTCCGTTTCATGCCGCGGGATAAAAAGGTGGTACTGGGACTGATTTCATCCAAGGTCCCGACTCTCGAAGACAGCAATGAGGTAAAACTGCGGATAGAACAGGCGAGCAGGTATGTACCCCTGGAAAACCTGTGCCTGAGCCCGCAATGCGGGTTTGCCAGCGTGTTTCAGGGCAATCCGGTCACAGAGGAACACCAGCGCGCCAAGCTGTCACTGATTGTCGATGTCGCAAACGATGTGTGGGGTGGCGTGCAATAACCGGTGTTTACAAGGCAAGGTTATAAACAAGCTCACCTGTCAGCCGAAAAAACCGATCGGAAGCATCCCTGAGTTCGTTTGACGGATCGGCCTGGTACTCAAAAAAGGCGTTCTCGACTTTCCTGCCGTGCCTTTGCGCCGCTTCGATCGCATGACGCAGCGTCGGACGGCGGCTCATGACAACGGCAACATCATAATTGTCGTTTATAGCTTGTTCGAACATATCCATTGCCAGCATCACGTCAACTCCCTGGTCGAGATACATCCCGCCGCGCACCTGCATCGTCGTCACCCTGTTGTTGAAACCCTGTCCGGCCAATAGGTCCAGCAGTTCGCGTTGCGCTGTTTCCTTCTTCGGGTAACACTCACCCGGATAAGGGGCAAGATAGGCAAACTTCCCCGTTACAGTCCGGCCGCCCGCGATATGATCCACCAGGCCGACATAATCAATCCTCCAGGGCATGCCCTGTCCCCTGAGCCCGTCCAGCAGCCAGCCCACATCAATGAAGGCGCTGACACGATTTTGTTGTTTTTCTGCTGTCATGATCTCTCCGGCGCGTTTCGCAGCATCAAGTGATATACACGTCAACAGGACTCGGCGAAATGCAGGATCGCCTGTGAAATCTGGCTGTCGGCATAAAACATTTTGAATATATTGGTAGTATGGTCTTCACCCTCGACATCCAGGTAGTCGGCCCGTAACCCCTTGTTTCTCCATGCCGCCACAAATTCCTCCGATTGCCTGTGAAACTCCATCGACTCCTCCGCTCCCAACGCGACCAGCAACGGCGGTCCGGACTCGGGAATATGAAACAGCGGACTCTCGTTGAATACGACATCGCCGGTAAGCTGCAGTTTTGCCTGCAACCAGCAATATCGAAAAGGCCGCAGGTCAAACAACCCGCTGATGGGAATACCGCCCCTGATGACGCCGGCCGGTAGTCCGTAGTCCTCCCAGTTGGTTATCGCCAGCATCCCCACCTGGTGCCCGCCGGCAGAATGACCGGTAACAAAAATCCTGCCGGCGTCTCCATTGATACTCTCTGCGTTACGGTAGGCCCAGGCAACCGCCAGCCGGCTTGCCGTGGTGATATCCGGAATGCCGACCTTAGGGCACAATGCATAATCACTGGAAATACATGCAAACCCCAGGTCGGCCAGTCCTTTTATGCAGAAGTTGAACAGCTTGCGTGTTCCCAGACGCCACCACCCACCGTGTATGAAAATGATGATCGGCGCGCCCTTTTCCCTGGCGGGGAATACGTCAATCCGTTCCTCGTCCCGGGCGCCAACGGGGATATCCACCTGGTGTTCCAGCGCTTCAAGCGTCTGGGAACTCCTGAGCATGAACGTATCGAAGTAGGGAATGATATCCCAGATGTGGTTCTCGATGTCGAGTTGCGGATCAATCTGTGATTGGTCCATGAAGTTGTCATAGGGGTACATTATGGTTTCCAGTTACAGGACAGCCGGTTTCCCAGTCAGGCTTCGAACATTTCGGGAGCGGCCGCTCTCAGTGTTTCAATATACCATTTGTGAAAATGCCAGAGCGTTGCCTCGGCATGTGAGGTTCTCCCCTGCGCGGCAAACGCGGAGCGCTTTCCCCTGTACATCTCCGTGATACTCCAGAAATCCTCGTCTATCACCAGTTTGGCGTTCTGCTTGTAGGCTTTAAACTTATCCATGAAATCCGGGGCATCTGCCGCTTCCCTGCTGATACCAATTCCGTAGCGTCCTGTCGTTCTGTTGTGGGTCTGCGGGTCCATTTGTGTGACAAATATGAGGTCCGGATTGAAGTACCAACTGAAGTTGGGAAACACGATTCCTCCCACCGCGACGTTCATATCGGATTCATCAAGGCTGCCCGGCAGGGCAAAACCGCCTGTCAAGGCATAATCGTCGGGGTTCTGCAGGTCCGCGCCGCCTCCGGAAGGAAGCCGAAACATGCAATATGCCGGCATATCGGTATTTTCTATTATGGTCTTGCCGGCCGGAACGGAGTCGCCCAGGGATTTTTCATGGACTGCATCCGTATGGTAGTTCTCCGCGAATATGTCCACGACGCACTTCCAGTTCGCTTCCAAATCAAATTCACCCATCTGGAAATAGACCATATCGTCGG
>VYCZ01000053.1:2430-3203 GCA_009843675.1 Gammaproteobacteria bacterium
ATGACGCAGGAATATCTGCTCCAGGCCCGAAAGCTGGGGGGCCAGCGGCGCTACCGGGCCCCGTTTCATATTGACGAATATAAAACCTCGCCAGACTTCCAGGTGAAACTCATGGAGACGCCAGTCTTTGGCGGAGAAATCCTTTGCGTTCTCCATAATCGGCGCGCCCCGGAGAGATCCATCAAGGTTGTATACCCAGTTATGGTAGCGGCACCTGAGCAAGGCACAATTACCCCGTTCATGAGCGACGGGGAAATTCCTGTGGATGCAGACATTGGACAACGCATGCAGTTCATCATTCCTGTCGCGTATTACCAATACCGGCTCCTCACAAAAATCGACGGTGAAATAATCGCCGGGGGCACTGACTTCGCTTACATGACCAACGGGAAACCAGGAGGTCTTGAGAACCCGCTCTTTTTCCAGTTCGAATATCAATGGGTCGTTGTAGAAGCGGGGAGGTATGGTCGTTGCCGAATTATATTCCAGCAGGCAAGCGTCAATTTCCTCCGGACGGAAGCGGTCCGATACCTGCCTGGTGCTGTCTGTGATGGTAGACATTGAATTCCTCGTTAAGTGGCCATAATACCGGGCGTATTTGAAGTGTATCAACTCACCTGAATATCTCCAGATACTCGATGATCAATTTTCGTTGTTCCGCGTTACTCAACCCGACAAACGCCATTCGGTTGCCCGGCACCAGTTCACTCGAGTTTTCCAGAAACTCATCCATATTTTCCGGAGTCCATTTTTTGCCGTAAGCTCGCATCGCT
>VYCZ01000053.1:3213-14596 GCA_009843675.1 Gammaproteobacteria bacterium
CAACGGAACCGGCTGGTCTGCCGAATATTCCTGCCAGGTGGGGACCTATGACAGAGGGCCGGTCCGGGTCAATTGAGTGACAGGTACCGCAACGAAGCCTGAAAAGTTTCTCGCCCTCACTGTTGATTGCGATGCCGGTTGCCTGTGTATCGATTGCATGCCTGTCGCCCTCGCTACGCACTGAACCGGGCGTATCGCCGCCGTTGCACCCTGACAGGCAACAGGCTCCCAGGACCAGCACGCTACATAGCCCGGTTTTCCTCCTTACCAGTTTCTCAATAATAGAAGAAACCTGAATCAATATCTGCTTATGCCTGTTCAAGGGTGTGCCGGGCCGGGAGCATTCTGTTTCAGCGACCGGTTCACGATAAGAAATAAATACCATGCGGACGTATTGGCAACCAATACGATCCAGCCCATCGAACCGGCGCCAAAGTTCTCGATAACATATCCGCCAAAATATGGGCCGGCCGCGCCTGTCAACAGGAAAGCGCCGGCGGTGACTGCTGCATCGCGCCCGGAGGGATCCTGGTCGGCCGCATAACCAAGGAAATAGGGTACAAGGAAGTACATGCCCACTACGTTCAGGGCGGCTCCCAGGCGAAATGCAAGCGGGTGATGCCAATGAGACATGGTATTGATCGCGACGATCAGGACGATGATGCCAAGAGTAACGGGAAGCAAGCGTCCAAACCTGGCGCCGACCAGCGTTGCCAGCAGCGCGCCGAATACTGAAACCAGTGCGGCCGTTCCCACCGCGTTGTGAACCTGGTCTTCACTCAGGCCTGCCATATCACCCAGCAGGTAATAGAAAGACCACATGGCGCCTGCCCCAAGGGATACAACAAATACTGCGGTCACCAGGATCAGGAGTTTCGGGGAGAGGAGCCCGTGAGCGGGGGAGGTAGTGCCGGATGAGCGCAGTTGACCGCGGGCCGGACTCCCCGGCAGCATGGGTATAAGTAACGACAAAACGGCTATGCCTGCAAATATCGTCGGAAAAACATTGTGTTCCACATTGAAATACCCGGCTGTTACGGGAAGGGAAAATACGGCCGCGGAACAGAACAGGATGGCGGCGATGTTAATGATGCCGTAGGCCCTGTCGGGATCCCTGAAGTTCGCCAGCGAAGCACTGGCGGCGGCAAGCATGGCCCCCTCGCCGAAACCGGTAATGAGGCGCGAAACCAACAGTAAGTCATAATTCTGAAGCGTAATCGACCAGGCCGCGCCGGAAAGTGAAACGGCAACACCGATCGATGCAATCCGGCGCAACGACAGTCTGCCCAGAAGTTTGCCGAACAGAGCTGCGCTCACGGCGATAACGGTCATCTCAACCGATGCAACCAGGCCTACCGCGGCTTCTCCCACGTCATACCTAACGATTACCTCGTGTATGAGCGGAGGCTGCAGCCACCAGGCAATATTGGCAATGCAATAGGCTGCTGTACTGGCGGCAAGAATCCTGCCCTCAAGAGTGTATGACGCCATAAACGAATTTCTATCCCGGATCGGCAGTAAGACAGCATCATAGCCTATCTCACTGTCATATTCCTGTCCGTCACGCTCGAATGTTACACGACGCTTCGATTTGCCGGGGAGCCTCGAGCCATGTGCTATGATGCTGATTATTGCTCAAGCAGAAGAATTCGCGAACCAGACTGCCCGGAGTCCGAACGCGACTCCAGGTTGGGATAATCGGGAGGGTGAATCATGACCAAACCGGAAAGAGTGCCGGAAACACAGGATAGTCAGGAAGGAATAAGCCGTAGAAGCGTGTTGGGTGGTATGGCGGTCATCGGCAGCGCGGTTGCCGCGGGGTCCGCGATGCAGGCCTGCACGACCGATAAGGATACTGAAACACCGGATATCATTGTCATCGGGGGAGGCTTCGCAGGCTGCGTCTGCGCGCGCGACCTTGCTCACAGAGGTTATAACGTCATATTGCTGGATGCCCAGGGGAGGCTTGGCGGGCGCGCCTTTACCTCTGAATTTGCGGGGAAGATTTACGAGGTTGGCGCACTGATGTTGTCCTGGAAAGAACCCTTCATGTGGGCAGAGGTGACGCGCTACGGACTCGAAATAGAACCGATAGTCGGGGTATTGGCGCCAGAGTTGTGTTACTGGATTACCGACGGTAAGGCGATGAGCGCACCGGCCGAGGAATTCTACGAGATTTTCGTGCCGCCGATATTCAAATTCTTCGAAGACGTCGGGACGGTGTTTCCGTATCCCTATGCGCCTTTGACGAACAGGGAAGCCGTGGAGAAACTCGACAAGCTGTCTGTAATGGACCGGGTGATGACGTTGCCTACCCAGCAGGAGCGGGATTTCGCCGACAACTGGGCCTCAGCTCCATTAGGGCGCGCAGGAACTGAAGTCGGCCTTGCATCTTCAATGGCGCTGACCAGTGCTTTTGGCGGAGTCCAGGCGTCACTGGAAGGCGCCAGTTACCGTTTGAAGAAAGGGACGAGTCACCTGGTGGAGAAGATCGTCGAAGATGGTGGGTTTGAGTACCGCTTGCAGTCGCCCGTCTCCTCCATTGAACAATCCGGCACAGGTGTAACAGTGACAATCGAAGGCGGCGAAACGTTCAAGGCCTCTGCCGTCGTGTTGGCGGCCCCTGTCAATACATACCATAATATCGACTTTACGCCACCCCTGAGTCCTGAAAAGTTGACGGTCTCAAAGGGAAAAATGGCAGGAGGGCAAGGCGCCCATATTAACGCTCGCCTGAAAGGTAAAATGCCGCCCATACTGGCTGTCGCTCCCAGTCACATGCCGCTGCACCTGTTGCTGACAACGGATATCCTGGAAGACCGCGTGATAGTCGATGGCTACGGACCCGATGCAAGCCTTTTTGATGGGGGGGACCCGGAGGCGGTTCAGGAGGTCATTCGCCAATGGATGCCGGATGTTGAAGTGATGGAGACAGTTTCATACAGGTGGGATCTGGATCCTTTTTCACAAGGCACCTGGTGCGGGTTCGGCCCCGGCGTGCTCAGCAAGTATTATGAAGCATTGCGTGAACCTGAGGGCAATGTATATTTTGCGAGCGGCGACAGCGCAACTGCGTTCAGAGGTTTTATGGAGGGAGCGATCGAGTCGGGCGTACGGGTTGCCCGGGATGTCCATAATGCGTTCAAGATCCGGGCAAAGGCCGGAGGAGAGTCAGCTTAGATCCGGGGTATGCCGTAGCGTAGCCGCCAGGTCCGCCTCCTCGAAATCCGGCGTGACCACAGCCTTGCCTATCTCCTCCAGCAGCACCAGGTGCAGGCGGCCATGGCGGGCCTTTTTGTCCACTGCCATGAGTTCCCTGAGTTGTTCCCGGCTGACTGTGTCCGGCAGGTTGACGGGCAGTCCCGCTTTCTCCAGCAATGAATTCACCCGCAGCGCATCGCTCTCCCTGAACCCGGTCGTCTTTGTCGAGAGATGCGCCGCCATGGACATGCCCGCAGCCACCGCCTCGCCGTGCAACCAGGTCTCGTAATTCAGGGCCGTCTCGATGGCATGGCCGAAGGTATGCCCCAGGTTGAGGATGGCGCGCAAACCGGATTCCCGTTCATCCCGGGCTACGATCCCCGCCTTGTTGCGGCATGAGACCTCGATTGCATGGGCGAGGCAGGCGGCATCCAGTTGCAGCAACCCTTCGATATTGTCTTCCAGCCAGCAGAAGAATTCGTTGTCATTGATCAGCCCGTACTTGATGACCTCGGCAACCCCGGCGCGAAACTCGCGCGCCGGCAGGGATTCGAGCACGTCCGTATCGCTGATTACTGCGGCAGGCTGATGGAACGCGCCAATCATGTTTTTCCCCAGCCTGTGATTCACCGCCGTCTTGCCGCCCACCGCGGAATCAACCTGGGCAAGCAAAGTGGTGGGAACCTGGATGTAGCCCACACCGCGCTGGTAACAGGCCGCGGCAAACCCGGTTACGTCGCCGACAACCCCTCCCCCCAAGGCTACCAGGGTACAGGTGCGGTTGAACTGTTCCTCCAGGAGCCGGGTAATGATCCCGTTCAGCGTCTCCATGGTCTTGTGCCGCTCGCCATCTTCTATAATCAAGGTGCAGGCGGGTATGTCCGCCAACCCTTCAAGCAGTGTGTCCAGGTACAAAGGAGCAACGACGCTGTTGCTGATGACCAGGGTCTGCTCGCTCAGTTGCGCGCCGACAAGCGCGGGGGACTGCTGCAACAACCCAGCGCCGATATAAATCGGGTAGGATCGGCTCCCCAGTTCAACGTCAAGCTGTTTCATGTCTCTTTTATCATTTTGCTGATTTCCCTTACGACACGGGGGATGCTCCTGTTATTGGTCTCCACCACCATGTCCGCCAATTGGTGATAAACCGGCTCCCGCTGGGTCATCAGTTCACGAATTTTTACAAGTTTATCACCGGATTGCAGCAACGGCCTGCGCCGGTCCAGCTTGACCCTGCCGGCCAGGTGTTCCGCTGATGCCTTCAGGTAAATGATCAGAGCGTTGTCCCTGAGCAACTGCCGGTTTTCGGATGCCAGTATTGCCCCGCCACCGGTCGCCAGCACGATGCCGCGCTCTTCCACGAGTTCCTTCAACATCCTCGTCTCCCGCCGGCGGAACCCCTGATCCCCTTCTATGTCAAATATCACATCAATGCTGACGCCTGTCCTTTTTTCTATTTCACTGTCGGAATCCCTGAATTGCTTGCCCAGTTCCCGCGCCAGTTGCCTGCCGATAGTGGACTTGCCGGCGCCCATCAGGCCGACGAGAAAGATATTGTCGATATTGTTCGTTTTCATCCGGGTCAAGGCGCACGCCGGCCAAAACTGTATTATGTACCGGTAATAAATCTATTACACTACTTATCATGCGGGCCATGTCCTTATTCAAAGCGCTGGCGGTGGTATCTTTCATCGCCGCCGGCGCCGCGATCTATCTTATCGTTTCCAACCTGCCGGATATCGAAATGCTGCGCGATGTGCGCATGCAGGTCCCCTTGCGCGTCTACAGCCAGGACGGATCGCTGTTCGGTGAATTCGGCGAGAAGCGGCGCGCGCCGGTGATTATCGAACAGGTGCCCGAACAGTTGATACAGGCTTTTATCGCGGCGGAAGACGATCGTTTCTTCGACCATCCGGGAGTCGACTGGCAGGGACTGGTGCGGGCCGCAATCTCCCTGGCCAGGACCGGAGAGAAAAAACAGGGCGGCAGCACCATCACCATGCAGGTGGCGCGCAATTTTTTCCTGTCCCGGGAAAAAACCTACATGAGAAAACTGAATGAAATCTTCCTGGCCATCAAAATAGAAAGAGAGCTCACCAAGAATGAAATACTCGAGCTTTACCTGAATAAAATCTACCTGGGTCAACGCGCTTACGGCGTAGGCGCCGCTGCCCAGGTCTATTACGGTACCGGTATAACAAACCTGAACCTGGCGCAACACGCGATGCTGGCAGGGCTGCCCAAGGCGCCGTCAAGGACGAATCCGGTAACCAGCCCTGAGCAGGCAGTACAACGCAGGTCGTACGTGCTGCGGCGCATGCTGGAACTGGACTACATTGATCAGAACCGCTTCCTTGAGGCCGACAGTGCGCCCGTAACCGCATCACTGCATAGTCCCAGTATCGATCTCGAGGCGCCCTATGTCGCCGAGATGGTACGCAAGCATCTGGTCGAAGAGTACGGCGACGACACCTACAGCGACGGCTACGTAGTGACCACAACCATCCGTGACGCACTCCAGGTTGCCGCGAACCGCGCCCTCAACCTGGCATTGCTGGAATACGATGAAAGACACGGTTACCGCGGCCCCGAGCAACACTACGAGCTTACTCCCGATATGGCCGGGGACGGGTGGGATCAACTGCTTGATGCACATGCCGCCGTCGCTGACCTGGCGCCGGCCTTGATTATCGACGAGCGCGGGTTTACCGCATCAGCCTGGATCTCCGGCATCGGCCGGATAGAGCTTGGCTGGAACAGCATGGGTTGGGCGCGCATGTACATAAATGAGAACGTACGGGGCCCGGCGCCAAGAAAGATCGGTGAAATAGTCAAGGTTGGCGATGTGGTGAGGGTCAGAAAGGACGCTGATGGAAGGTGGCGCCTGGCACAGATACCCAACATTGAAGGTGGCCTGGTTTCGCTGGACCCGCATAACGGCGCAACCCTGGCCCTGGTCGGCGGCTTTGATTTTTACCGTAGTAAATTTAACCGGGCCACCCAGGCTGAACGCCAGCCCGGGTCGAGTTTCAAACCCTTCATTTACTCGGCCGCACTGGAAAACGGGTTTACCGCGGCCAGCATCATCAATGACGCTCCCATCGTCTACGATGACCCCAGTATTGAAGACCAGTGGCGCCCGGAAAATTACAGCGGCAGGTCGTTCGGTCCAACCCGGTTGAGAGAGGCTTTGCGCCGTTCGAGAAACCTTGTATCGATCCGGTTACTGCACGCCCTTGGGGTCCGCAGTACAATCAGGCACATAGAAAAATTCGGTTTTGATGCTGACCGGTTGCCCAAAAATCTTTCACTGGCGCTGGGCACCGGTACGGTCACCCCCTGGCAACTCGCTGATACATATACGGTGTTCGCCAACGGCGGTTACCGCGTGGAACCCTTTTTCATTGACCGCATAGAGACCTATACGGGGGACCTGCTATTCCAGGCGCATCCGGTTACCGTATGTCCCGATTGTCCGGAGGAGGCAGAGGTCGGGGACGGAGTTGAATTCCGTCCCCAGTCAGGTGAAGCCGCGGCACTGGAAACCCCGGAAGCGGAAGACCCCGGACAAGACCCCCCGGAAACAGCCCCGGTCAACCAGAAGATTGCCGAACGCGTGGTAAACCCGCAAAACATCTGGATCATGAATGACCTGACCAGGGACGTCGTCCGGCGCGGCACCGGCGCCAGGGCCTACCGGGAATTGAAAAGGGATGACCTGTCGGGCAAAACGGGCACCACCAATGAGCAACGCGATGCCTGGTTCGCCGGTTTCAATCCGTCCGTGGTGGCTGTCGCCTGGATGGGCTTCGATGACTTCAGTCCCATGGGCCAGGGCGAGACAGGCAGCAGAAGCGCCCTGTCGATATGGATAGAATACATGCGCGCCGCCCTGAAGGATATGCCGGTTACCCCGGTGGCGCGACCGGCTGATATTGTCACCATCAGGATCAACCGGGAAACCGGTTGCCCGGCAAAGACCGGTGACGGCAACGCGGAATTTGAAGTCTTCATGGCCGACCGCTTGCCTGATGCCGTTGAGTGCAGCAGGCTCATTATTCCCTACGATACCACCTCTGAATCAAGCGAAGCGCCCGGCAGGATATTCTGAAGCCGTGAATAAACGCTATTTACAGGTTGCGCTGCCGCTACCGTTGCGCAGACATTACGACTATGTCATCGGCGACCCGTTCAGCCATGTCGAGTTTCTGCCGGGTATGCGGGTAAGCGTGCCGTTCGGGCGCCGCAAGGAGCAGGTCGGTATGGTGCTGGCGGTCTCCGGACGGACAACGCTCCGACCCGGCCAGCTTAAATCCATCAGTAACGTCATAGACTACGAACCTCTTTTTTCACTCCGCCACTTCGAGTTACTGTGCTGGGCCGCCGACTATTACCATTATCCTGTCGGCGAAGCGCTGTTCAGCGCCCTGCCGGCGTTGTTGCGCCAGGGAAAGGGGCTGCCCGGGCGGGACGGAGAAGCGCTGACGGCGTCTACGGAAGGCGTGATTGAAAACAGGGGTTTTGACCTGAACCCGCAACAAATCCAGGCGATTGACTCAATCACGGCAAATCCGGATGCGCATGGCCCCCACTTGTTGCAGGGGGTAACAGGCAGCGGCAAGACGGAAGTCTATATAGAAGTAGTGAGGCGCGTGATAGCGCAGAACCGGCAAGCCCTGATCCTGGTGCCTGAAATCGGATTGACGACGCAGTTCATCGACCGGCTCCGGCAGCGATTGCCGGTCGATATCCGGATCCAGCATTCCGCGCTGACCGGGACGGAACGCCTGCGCAACTGGCTGGCGGCGAAAAACGGCACCGCGCCGGTAAATCACCCGGGATATACGTCGTCGACGAAGAACACGATCCATCCTACAAGCAGGACAGCGGATTCCGTTATTCGGCCAGGGACATTGCGATAGTACGGGGCAAGTTCGACAGCGTACCGGTCGTGCTGGGTTCCGCTACGCCCTCACTCGAAACCCTGAAAAACGTGAAAGCCAGGAAATACACGCAACAAAACCTGCCGGCGCGGGCATCCGGAGCGAATTCGCCGGAAATTCACGTCGTGAACCTGCGGAATGAAACCCTCTCCGGCGCCGTATCGAAAACCCTGCTGAACGAGATTTCCGCCACCCTGGACCGGAACAACCAGGCGCTGCTGTTCCTGAACAGGAGAGGTTATGCGCCGGTCATTCTGTGCCATAGTTGCGGCTGGTATGCCGAGTGCAGCCGATGCAGCACAAAGATGACTTTCCATAAAGATAAGCGCTGCCTTATCTGCCACCACTGCGACTCCCGCAGGAACCTGCCCGCAGAATGTCCGGACTGCAACCAGGACGAACTGATCGAAGTGGGTCACGGCACCCAGCGCCTGGATCGTACCCTGGCCGAACATTTCCCGGGCGCAAGCATACTGCGGATAGACCGTGACAGCACCCGGCGCAAGGGATCCATGGAGAAGATGATAAGGGAGATCACGACCGGCGATGCCGACATACTGATCGGCACCCAGATGCTCGCCAAGGGCCACCATTTTCCGCGCTTGACCCTGGTGGGCATCATCGATGCGGACGCGGGCCTGCTGAGCACCGATTTCCGCGCCAGTGAGCGCATGGCCCAACTCATCGTTCAAGTGAGCGGGAGGGCCGGACGCGAGGACAGGCCCGGCGCGGTTTACATACAGACCCATTTCCCCGGACATCCGTTACTGCAGACCCTGGTAACAAGGGGTTATGCCGGGTTTGCCGGTCTGCTGCTCAGTGAGAGGAGGAACGCGCACCTGCCTCCTTACGCCTATCTCGCGTTGCTGGGAGCGGAAGCCACCAGTCGTGAAACAGCCGAAAAATTCCTGCGCGAGGCGCGCGCTCAACTGAATGACAATAACGGCCTGAATATTTTCGGTCCCGTCGCCGCGCCTATTGAGAAGAGAAGGGGACGTTATCGCAGCCAACTGCTGATCCAGTCCGGCAGCAGGAATACCCTCAGAAGAGCGTTGACGCCCTGGTGCCGGTCACTGGAATCAATGCCCGGGGCAAAGCGCACGAGATGGTTTCTGGATATGGATCCCCAGGATATGTTATAGATTTTTCCTAGCGCAACTCGATCAACATGAATTCTATGTTGTTGTCTCTCAGTTTGCGGCGCACGTCCCGCATCTCGTTGACGCTGGTATAAGGCCCCAGGCGCACCCGGTGCCGGATGTCCTGCTCATTGAGCATGACCCGCTGGATGTCGGCAAAGATACCCAGTAAAGCCAGTTGCGCCTTTACCTGGTCTGCCGAACTGAAATCCTTGAAAGAACCGACCTGAAGGACGTAACCGGTTACATCATCTTCCGCGTCCCGGTCAAGGGCTGCGTACTGTTCCTGCTCATCAACGCCTTCCCTGCTCTCCTCGCCTGCCTGAACCTGATCCGCGGCCTCGTCATCCGGTTCTTCACGAACGTCCCTGTCACCGGCCATCCATTCGGAGATATTGACTTTCTTGTCACGCAGCGTGTCATAGAAAGTGAATTTTACATCCGGTTGATCCCGCTCGGTTTGCGCCTGGCTGTGTTTTTCCGGAGCGGCCGGCTTAACGCCCGGACCAGGCTCAACAACCTGGTAACGGAGAAAGACAATGCATGCGACCAGAAGTCCGTCGGACAACCCGGAAAGAAAGGAGAGGATGTTTACGCCTATGCAGCCGCGCTCCCTCCTGAAAATGTTCCTGGTTTTTTTAAGATCTCTCGCCAATATCAGGGTTCATGGTATGCATCACCGTTTCCATCTTATCCTCCTCCTTCAGTTCGATCAAATTCCAATAAGGCATCCGGTCGTCATCACTCCCTTGGCGGTGACGGCGGCCGGCGCCGGTCCACTCCAAGTAGTATAATCAGCATCCCGCGCAGGGACAACTCTTTCTTTCATATGTGCATTGTGCGACCTGACCCCTGACACGCTTCATTGCCCAACAAACCGGCTCGGATAATCATAAAAAAATCCTTGATAGACAAAAGCGCCACTGATTTTTTCGCGGTCGGATTCTGATACGCCTGCCCGGCGGGCCGTTTCGGTCCATGTGTCCCTGATCTGTTTTTGCATGGTATCCAGGGTAGTTGCCGCGTCGAATTTATCCAGCATGAAACGCCCGGATTGAGACACGAGGTTTGCCGCATTGGCGAAGCGGCCGTTATCCCCGCAAATCATGGCCAGGTCGCGTCGTTCGATGCTTACGGGCGCGAAGAGGGTCAAATCGTAAGCGGGAGATAATTCCCAGTCATGCCCTTGGGCTATCACGGCGTGATTGCGCGGGTGATCATCGATATTGGAGATCAGTGCATTGAAACACATACGCAGAAACAGTTCATAAGCATCCTTGCGGGGGGTGGCGGATAGTCGGCGCACCTCTTCAGCCAGCACGGGGTAAGACCATTTGTCACGGGAGGTGTGAGTATCCTCCGCGCGCAACAAGGTCAAGGCGCTGAGCATGCGGGCGCGGGTATAGCTTTCTCCGGATTTCTCCCGGTCAAAGCGTTTAACGAGCAGCACATCCCTGTTTCCGACCTGAACGACGGTACTTGCGGCTGTCGTCAGTCCACAAGCGCGCGCGAGCATTAACATGGCATGTTCCATCCGGGCGTTGTTCCATTTATCATCGTCGCGATTGAACTTCGCTATCCATAATCCCTCGTTATCTTCGACCACCGTCTTGGGCCGGGCCCCGCCCATGGAGGTCCCAATCAGCATCAGGTCGGCAACCTGTTCCTTGTACGGCTCACCAGGGAGCGGCTCGTCATTAGCCACGGCCATGGCAATTCTTTGCAGCCGCTCAAGGTCAATGGTTTGATTAAAACCGGGCGATTCAGTCGGTGGAGTCGGCTCTAGACCGAAACTAACCGCGCCTGCCCGGTCATCCGGCGCATGGAGCAAATAGTCGATTTCGCTCAGCTCGGGTTTTCCCGCATGCCGTTCAAGAACCTGCCGTCCCCAGTGGTCCGGGCCGGCGTCCCGAAGCGCGCCGAACACGCCTTTCAACGCGCGGGTTTCATGGACACGATCAGACAGTTTCAGTTCGACAGGATCTATCGGCGCCTTGTCAGGCCGGGCCAGGTAGCTTTTTCCGTAAACAAACCGCCCGACCGGCAAACCGGACTTACCAGGTTGCAGGACGAATTTACCCGCAGTAACGGGTAATATCT
>VYCZ01000380.1:0-4503 GCA_009843675.1 Gammaproteobacteria bacterium
GATGAAAAATAAGGAAGTCGCAAGCTTTGAGACAAGACACGGTTACAAACCAACGCCTATCGGAGTGGCCATTGATGCCCTGGCCCTCTACGTCCACAAGGACAACCCGATTGAAGGCATGACCATTCCGCAGGTCGATGCGGTTTTCTCCGCGACCCGTAAATGCGGTCATCCGCAAGATATCACCCGCTGGGGCCAACTGGGCCTGACCGGGGCCTGGGACAACCGGCCGCTCCAGTTATACGGACGCAACTCGGTGTCAGGCACCTATGGTTACTTCAAGAAAGTGGCGCTTTGCAAGGGCGACTACAAGAATAATGTCAATGAGCAGCCCGGTTCTGCCTCCGTTGTGCAGGGGGTGACCAAGTCTATCAATGGCATCGGTTATTCCGGTATCGGTTACAAGACATCGGGTGTGCGCGCCGTGCCGGTGAGCAAGCATGGCGCAGACTTTACCGATGCCACGCCGGCTAATGCCGTTGCCGGGGCCTATCCCCTGGCGCGGTTCCTCTATGTCTATGTGAACAAGTCGCCGAATGATCCGCTCCCCCCCCTGGAGCGCGAATTCATCAGGATGATCATGTCGAAAACAGGTCAGGAAGTGGTCGTCAAGGATGGCTATATCCCCCTGCCTGCCAGGGTCGCCGGCAAGCAGCTTGCCCTGATCGGCGCCGTTGACATGGCCAGCAACTGACCCCGTTATTCGTTCTTCCATGGGCGATGTAAACACCACATCCCTGCTGGCTGATTTCAACTCGCCAGCCGCGCAAAAACATCGCTTTTACCGCCATCTGAAGGATGTCATGATGCGTTATATGATGGCGCTGGGCGGCATCAGTGTGATCATCGCCATTGTGCTGATTGCGTTTTACCTGGTCTACGTGGTGTTGCCCATGTTCAAATCGCCGCATATTGAACAGGTGGCGAGCTACCCGGTTCCCGACGGTACAAAAACGGAAACGTTGTATTACGCCATGGAAGAACAACGTGAAATCGGTCTGCGGGTTACCGGCGAGGCTGCCATCGTGTTCTTTGATACTATGGACGGCAGCTTGGTTGACCGGCAATTCCCGGTGAAACAGACCCTGGCGGATGTCAGCGCGTTCGCTGCCGGTGACCCGTCACAGCGGTTGCTTGCCATCGGACTGGATGACGGCACCGCCCTGCTGGCGCTCCATGAATACCAGGTGAGCTACCCTGATGACGTGCGCGTCATTCTCCCCCGGATAGACTGGCCCGCAGGCGAAACGCCGGTAACAATTGACGAATCAGGCAGGTCGATTAAGTTGATTGCGGCGCAGTACGATGAGGAGCAGCTCACCGTTGCCGCGCTCACGGAGGATCAGCGCCTGCTGTTGATGAACAGGACCGAGGAAGAGTCGTTTTTCAGTGATGCGGCCGAAATCACTATAACAAAAAGTCAAATCCCGGTTGCGGGTCAGGTCAACCACCTGTTAATGGACGTGGAACACCGGGAACTCTACGTTGCCGAACAGGGCGGGTTGATTTCCTATTACGATATAAGTAATAAGGCTGAACCGGTACTGGTGCAGAGAGTGCAGGCCGTCGCTGCCTCGACGGACATTACCAGCCTGTCCTTTCTCAGCGGGGGTATTTCCATCCTGGTAGGCGGTTCCAATGGGAACATTACGCAGTGGTTTCCCGTTCGCGATCAGGAAAATAACTATACCCTGGAAAAAATACGCAGTTTCGCCTCGCAGTCAGCCGGGATTACGTCCATCGCTCCGGAGTATTTCAGGAAAGGCTTCCTGGCGACGGATGATGCTGGCCACCTGGGCATTTATCACACGACTGCGCACCGTACCGTGGAACTGGAAAAAATCAGCGATAACAGGCTGGTTCAACTGGCTGTGGCGCCGCGGGCCAACGCCATGCTGGTTGAGGATGATACCGGCATGCTGCAATTCTGGGAGATAGATAACGAACACCCGGAAATATCCTGGTCGTCAATCTGGGGCAAGGTCTGGTATGAAAGCCGGGACAAGCCGGAATATATCTGGCAGTCGTCCTCCGCCAGCAGCGATTTTGAACCGAAATTCAGCCTCACGCCTTTGGTATTCGGCACATTGAAGGCCGCATTTTACGCCATGTTGTTTGCCGTGCCCCTTGCTATCATGGGCGCGGTATATACCGCCTATTTCATGTCGGCAGTAATGCGGGATATCGTCAAACCCACTATTGAAATCATGGCGGCATTGCCTACCGTCATACTCGGCTTTCTCGCGGGCCTGTGGTTTGCCCCGTTCGTCGAGCAGAACATGCCGGGCCTGTTTTTATGTTTCCTCCTGTTACCGCTCAGTGTGATCATCTCGGCTTACTGTTGGAACATGCTCCCCGATGACCTGCGCCACAGGGTCCCCGAGGGCTGGGAGGCGGTACTGCTTGCGCCGGTTATCATCGGTACCGGCATAATCTCATTCGCCCTCAGCCAGCCTCTGGAGATAGCGTTATTTGCAGGGAACATGCCCCTGTGGTTGACAGATGAATTAGGTATCACTTACGACCAGAGGAACTCGCTGGTCGTGGGCATCGCCATGGGATTTGCCGTCATTCCCATTATATTTACCATCTGTGAAGACGCGGTTTTCGGTGTGCCCGAACACCTGACAATGGGATCACTTGCGCTGGGCGCAACTACCTGGCAGACCGCAGTGAGAGTGGTGCTGCTGACCGCCAGCCCGGGAATCTTCTCCGCGGTCATGATAGGTTTCGGCAGGGCCGTGGGCGAGACCATGATCGTACTCATGGCGACCGGAAATACGCCTATCATGGACATGAATATCTTCGAAGGGTTTCGCACCCTGTCCGCCAATATCGCTGTGGAGATGCCGGAGTCCGAAGTTGACAGCACCCACTACCGCATTCTGTTCCTGGCCGCCCTGGTGCTGTTCCTGGCGACGTTCCTGTTCAACACCATAGCCGAGGTCGTCAGGCAAAGGTTGCGGGTGAAATACAGTTCGCTATGAAAAGGCAGGCTTCAATCAAAAACTGGTTCAACAGCGGCGAACCCTGGATCTGGCTGAATGCCGGCGCGGTTAGCCTGTCCATTATCATGGTTGTCGGGCTGGTCGCCCTTATCATGGTACGCGGCCTGGGCCATTTCTGGCCGAGCAATGTTGCCGCATTTGACTACACCGATTCGGACGGTACGGTCATTGCCCTGGCAGGTGAATTTGTCGATTACGAATCGGTGCCCCGGGCAAGGTCCGCAGGTAACGACAGCCGTATCGCGGCAGACCTTGAAGTTATCGACCGCAGCCTGGTCAGGATCGGCAACCGGGATTACACGGGTTTCGACTACCGCTGGGTGCTCGACGCCGCCATGCGCAACCTGTCTTACCCGGAACAAATCATGGCCGTGGAGAGGTACGAATGGGGTAACTTCTACGGTTACCTCAAGGCCGTAAAGGAAAATGGCGAGATAGTGGATGCCGACCCGGACTGGGAACTCTTCCAGCAATATGTTGCAGAGAGTGGAGAGATACTGGAGGAGATACACCACATTGAGAAAAACCTGATTGGCGCCGTCAACTACGAGATGGAACGCCTGCGCCTGCGGGAACGGGTACTGGTATTGAATGACGGGCCGCCGGGCAGCCAGGTTTTCGGGGAAATCGAGACCCGGCGCGCCTCCCTGCAGGAGGAATATAACGACTTTACCGCTCGCCTCTCCAACCTGTATGGACAACTGAACAGGGCGTCTTTCGTGGCAACGCTTGCCGGCGGCCAGGAAGCCGAACTGCTGATTGCCAAGGTGGTCCGGGCATACCGGCCCAATGCCATGAACGTCAAGGATAAGACGGTGTTTTATTTTGAGAAACTCTGGGAATTCGTATCGGGAGACCCCAGGGAAGCGAATACCGAAGGCGGCATTTTCCCGGCCATTTTCGGCACTGTTCTGATGGTGCTGATCATGGCCGTACTGGTGACGCCGTTTGGCGTTGTCGCGGCGGTGTATCTGAAAGAATATGCACGGCAGGGTCCGTTTACCCGGCTGATACGCATTGCCGTCAATAACCTGGCCGGCGTGCCCTCGGTCGTTTACGGCGTGTTCGGACTGGGGTTCTTCGTTTATTTTCTCGGCGGCACCATCGACGAACTGTTTTTCCCCGAGTCCCTGCCCGCGCCCACTTTCGGCACCCCGGGCATCATGTGGGCGTCATTGACCATGGCCATATTGACGGTGCCGGTCGTCATCGTTTCCACGGAGGAAGGACTGGCGCGGGTGCCGCGGGCGATTCGCGAGGGCAGTCTGGCTCTGGGCGCCACCAAGGCCGAGACGCTGTGGCGTACGGTCCTGCCCATGACGGCTTCAGCCATGTTGACGGGACTGATACTGGCCATTGCCCGGGCCGCCGGCGAGGTCGCGCCGCTGATGCTTGTCGGTGTTGTCAAACTGGCCCCGTCCATGCCCTTGGACGGGAATTTCCCGTTCCTGCACCTGTACAGGAAATTCAAGCACCTGGGATTTCATATCTACGA
>VYCZ01000380.1:4513-14346 GCA_009843675.1 Gammaproteobacteria bacterium
ACGTGGGTTTCCAGAGCCCGAACGTGGAAGCGGCCAGGCCGCTGGTATACGCGACCGCTTTCTTATTGATCCTGATCATTATCTTTTTGAACCTGGCTGCAATCAAAGTCCGCAACACCCTCAGGGAAAAGTATCGGGCAGCCGAGCAGCACTGACCGGAATAGAGAATACGTGAACGACCGAACCGACACAGACAAAACAGCACCAGGCACCCACGCCGTGAACCTGAGCGCCGTGACCGGGCATATGGGGAAGCTGTCCCTGGCGGATGAGAAACCCTGTATCTACGTCAACGGTTTAAACCTGCACTACGGCGAAAAGCAGGCTTTGAAGGACATTACCATGGTAGTGCCCGAGAAGAAGGCCACTGCATTCATCGGTCCCAGCGGTTGCGGCAAGTCGACCTTGCTGCGCTGTTTTAACCGCATGAATGACCTTATCGACAATGTTCATACCAGCGGCGAGATCAGGATTGGCGGAGAGAATATCTTTGCCAAGGCGGTGAACGTGGCCGAGCTAAGAAGGAAAGTCGGCATGGTCTTTCAAAAACCCAACCCGTTTCCAAAATCCATCTATGAAAACGTGGCCTATGGTCTCAGGATCCAGGGCATCAACAGGCGGCAGACCCTGGATGCCGTTGTTGAGAAGGCCCTGAAAAACGCAGCGTTGTGGGATGAGGTCAAGGACCGGCTTGATGACAATGCCCTGGGGCTCTCCGGCGGCCAGGCCCAGCGCCTGGTGATTGCGCGGGCTATTGCAATCGAACCTGAAATCCTGTTACTCGATGAACCCTGTTCAGCCCTGGACCCGATATCCACCCTGAAAGTCGAAGAACTGATTTATGAACTCAAAGCCAACTATACTATCGTCATAGTGACCCACAACATGCAACAGGCGGCAAGGGTGTCCGACTACACGGCCTACATGTACCTGGGAGAAATGATTGAGTTTAACGACACCGGCACACTGTTTACAAACCCGGGGGAGAAAATGACGGAAGACTACATAACCGGACGTTACGGCTGATTCTTGAGAGACATGTCATGAGCAACGTTCCACACCACATTTCCAGGCAATTCGATAATGAACTGGAAACCATACGATCCGATGTGCTGGCCATGGGCGGCCTTGCTGAACAACAGTTTTCCGATGCGCTGGAGGCATTGATTGAGCTTAATGTTTCCCGTGCGGAGAAGGTAATGGAAAACGAGGACAGTCTGAACTCTCTTGAGGTATCCATCGATGAGGAATGTGTGACACTACTGGCGCGCCGGCAACCTGCGGCCGGCGACCTGCGGTTTGTGATTGCGGTGATCAAGACCATCACCGACCTGGAACGCATTGGCGATGAAGCAGACAAGATAGCCAAGATGACCATAAGCCTGGCAGACAAGTCGGGTCAGCGATCCCATTATGTCGGGATAAACACCATGGGTGTTTTCGTAAGGGATATGGTTCGCGACGCGTTGAATGCGTTTGCCCGCATGGACAGCCAGGAAGCCCTGGTAACGGCCCGTAAAGAGCCGGAATCCGACCAGCAGTACGGAGCTATCCTGCGCCAACTCATTACCTATATGATTGAAGACCCGCGCAACATCAGCAGTTTTATCGACGCGATGTGGGTGGCGCGGGCGCTGGAACGCATAGCTGACCATGCTCGCAACATCTGCGAGAATGTTATATATTTCGTCGAGGGCAAGGATGTGCGCCATATCAGCATTGAGCAGATGGAAGACGAAGTAAGAGGCGGCTGACACCGGTTTTGCGCCCGGCGTCGGCTATAACTAACCCGAAGTTGTGTGGACACGCAAAATCTCAGTAACCCCGAGTTTTACATCAATCGCGAATTAAGCCTGCTGGAATTCAACCGGCGCGTTATTGCCCAGGCCGAAGATGAATCCATGCCGTTGCTGGAACGATTGAAGTTCCTCTGCATCGCCAGCACCAACCTGGATGAGTTTTTCGAGATCCGCGTAGCCGGCGTCAAGCAGCAGGTGAAGTATGGTTCGGTTCAGACCGGGCCGGATAACCTCAGCCCACTGGAAACCCTGAAACAGATTGGCGCCCTTGCCCATGAACTGGTGGGTACCCAGTACTCCGTGCTGAATGACTCGATTACGCCGAAACTGGAGGGGGAGAAGATACATCTTCTGCGACGCAGTGAATGGAAACCCGCCGTCGCGCGCTGGATCAGGCACTATTTCAACAGCAATGTTCTGCCGGTGCTGAGCCCCATCGGGTTGGACCCGGCGCACCCGTTTCCCCGGGTACTGAACAAGAACCTCTATTTCATCGTCACGCTCGACGGCAAGGACGCGTTCGGACGGGATACCCGTCTGTCCATAGTCCAGGCGCCCCGGTCGTTGCCCAGAGTGGTGCACCTGCCGGAAGAGATCAGCAACGGCAAATGGAATTTCGTGCTGCTGTCGTCCATCATCCACGCCCACGTGGATGACCTGTTCCCCGGCATGACGGCTACGGGCTGTTACCAGTTCAAGGTGACCCGGAACAGCGAACTGTTTGTGGACGACGAAGAAGTGGATGACCTGCTGATAGCACTGGAAGGCGAGTTGCCTTCAAGAAGGTTCAACGACGCGGTCAGGCTGGAGGTGGCGGATAATTGTCCCGATGAGCTTACCGCGTTCTTGCTGCAACAATTCGAACTGGATGAGGATGATCTCTACAAGGTAAACGGACCGGTAAACCTGAACCGGTTAATGGCGATCTATGACCTGGTGGACAAACCTGAACTGACCTTTGCCGGGTTTACCCCCGACCTGCCGCGGCGCTTGCAGAAGAATGGCAACATTTTCGATGCCCTGAAACACGGCGATATCCTGTTACACCACCCGTTCCAGTCCTTTGCCCCCGTCATCGACTTCGTGCGCCAGGCGGCAAACGACCCGAACGTCCTGTCAATCAAGCAGACCCTGTATCGTACCGGCGATGATTCCGCCCTGGTCGATGCACTGAAAGACGCAGCCCGTTCCGGCAAGGAAGTTACCGTGGTGATCGAACTACGCGCCCGGTTCGATGAAGAGGCCAATATCGAACTGGCCAACGAACTTCAGGAGGCCGGCGCCCATGTCGTCTACGGCGTGGTCGGCTATAAGACCCATTCAAAAATGGTGATGGTCGTACGCCGGGAGGGCAGAAGCCTGCGCCGCTACGTACACCTGGGAACCGGCAATTACCATGCCCGGACCGCCAGGCTGTATACCGATTACGGACTGCTGACCTGTGATAAGGCCGTGGCGGAAGACGTCAACAAGTTGTTCCTCCAGTTGACCGGGCTTGGGCGAGCGTCAAAACTGAAAAAACTGCTGCAGTCACCTTTTACCCTGTATAAGTCCCTGCTGGCATATATAGAACGTGAAGCCGACAATGCCAGGGCCGGCAAGAAAGCGCATATCATCGCCAAGATGAATGCCCTGGTGGACCCGGAGATAATCCGCGCCCTGTACAATGCTTCCATGGCAGGCGTGCGCATAGACCTGATCATACGCGGTATCTGCTGCCTGCGCCCCGGAATCAAGGGCCTGTCGGAGAACATCCATGTGCGCTCCATTGTCGGCCGGTTCCTGGAACATACCCGGGTATTCTATTTCCTCAACGGAGGGCAGGAACTGGTGCTTTGCTCCTCGGCGGACTGGATGCCGCGCAACCTGCATCACCGTGTGGAAGCATGTTTCCCCATCGAGGAGAAACGGCCCAAGGACCAGGTCATCAAGTACGGCCTGTTGAACTACCTGAACGACAATACCCAGGCCTGGATCCTGCAGAGCGATGGCACCTACAGGAAAGCCCGCCCCGGCAACCAGAAACCCAGGAACACCCAGCAGCAACTGCTGGAAAACTACTGCCGCTGATCACAGGTAAGAAATTTCTCGTGAGCTCCTGCGCCACCGACCGGGGAATTCCCCGCCGCCGTTTTATGCTACAGGCCGGCGCAGGTCTCGCCGGAGTAGCGGTATTAAAGGGTCTGCCAGGTTCCTTCGCCTCTGGAATGGCGGAAAACAGGAATAGTATTGTTTCGCTGAGCGCAGTGGAACTCTCCAGGGCAATTCGCAGTCGTGCAGTGTCCTGCAGGGAAGTGATGCGTGCCTACCTGGATCATATCGGGAAGCTCAATCCGGTATTCAACGCGATTGTCTCCCTGCGCGACAGCGAACAATTATTGCAGGAAGCAAACCGGTGCGACAGTGAGTTGTCCAAAGGCATGCAGCGCGGCTGGATGCATGGATTCCCCCACGCGGTCAAGGACCTCGCAGATGCCGAAGGGTTTCCTACCACAATGGGCTCGACGATTTTCAGAAACAATATCGCAACGGGTGATTCCATTTTTGTCCGGAGAATAAGGCAGGCAGGCGCCATCATTATTGGTAAAACCAACGTGCCGGAGTTTGGTCTGGGTTCCCAGACCTACAACCCGGTTTTCGGTCCCACTCTTAATGCCTTTGATGGACGCAGCACCTCCGGCGGCAGCAGCGGCGGCGCAGCGGCAGGCCTGGCGTTACAAATGTTACCCGTTGCCGACGGCAGTGACCTGATGGGTTCATTGCGTAATCCTGCCGCCTTTAATAATGTTATCGGCTTTCGCCCGACCCCGGGCCTGGTGCCGTTAAGTGATTCTTATATTGAAGAGCTGCCCTGTAATGGCCCCATGGGCAGGAATGTTCAGGACACGGCCCTGTTGCTGTCGACGATCGCAGGTTATCATGCCTCGTCACCGAGCTCGCTGAACCATGATCCTGCGGAATTTACCCGCTCGCTGGAGAGGGATTTCAAGGGTGTAAAGGTAGGTTGGCTGAGTGATTTCAATGGCTACCTGGCCATGGAAGACGGAATTCTTGAGCTATGTGAGAAAGCCTTGCAGGGTTTTCGGGATACGGGTTGTATCGTTGACCAGGTGACTTTGAATTTCTCAATGGAGGAACTCTGGGAAACCTGGCTCACATTTCGTCATTGGCTGGTGCGTGCCAGGGCGCTGCCATTATATGAGAATACGGAATTTCGTAAATTACTCAAACCGGAACTGATCTGGGAAATCGAGGGTGGGGCCGATATAACAGGCGACCGGGTTGCAACGGCATCCTATGCCCGGGGAAGATGGTATAAAGCCCTGTTGGAGGCATTTACCAGGTACGATTACCTGGTTTTGCCCACGGCACAGGTCTTTCCTTTCGACGCAAAAATTCACTGGCCGAAATATATTGCGGAGCGAAACATGGATACCTATCATCGCTGGATGGAGGTGGTGGTCCCCGGGACGCTGTCCGGCTGCCCGGTTATTAACGTGCCGGCCGGTTTCAGCGCCGCCGGCCTGCCGATGGGGTTGCAGGTTATCGGTAAACGCTATGCTGATTTTGCGACATTGCAAATGGCCTGTGCCTATGAGCAGGCAACCCGCTGGAACCTGGACAGGCATCCACCGGCTCTTTCCGCTTGATGACCTGCATTCCAGGTTGCTCCCGCCCGGGTTCAGGTCGCTGGTACAGGCAGGGTCGATTCAACCGAACTTCAACGTAAACTCGATCGCCTCGAGGTACACCGCCTCGGCCTCCAGGTCGGCCCGGGTCAGGGCGTGGTTGTCCAGCCAGTCCCGGGGGAATTTCAGTGACAGACTGTCCGTGCCGGCATTCGCCTTGATGTCCGGCGGCGCAGTATAGGAGCGACTCCGGTTCATGACACAGGAAAGCCTGAGCAGTATGGCGAGATGCAGAACTTTTTCCCGATTGTCAAGAATAGCCTGGTCAAATTCCAGGACGGGAAATTTCCTCCTGTGCGCGCGCACCAGCAGCGACAGGTTCTGCTGTTCCTGGCGCGAAAAACCCGGCATATCGGAGTTGGACAACAGGTATGCGCCATGGCGATGGTATTGGGCGTGGGCGATGGCCAGCCCGATTTCATGCAGTTGCGCCGACCAGAGCAGCGTATCCCTGTCAGCATCATCAAAGCGCCAGCGTTTGCGCACTTGATCAAACAGGGCTTCAGCGGTGCCGGCCACTTTATCGGCCTGTTCCTGATCTACGACGTAGCGCCCTGCGATATCTGCTACGGTCGTCTTGCGGATGTCCTGGTTCCGGTATCTGCCGATAAGCTCATATAGAATACCTTCACGAAGGGCGCCATCGGATATCTGAATATGGTCTAGATCAAGCGCCTCGATAATTGCGTTGAGGATGGCCAGGCCACCTGCAAGAACCGGTTTCCTGCGGTCCGACAATTCTTCCAGGTATAGCTTGTCATAGTGGCCTGCGGCGATCAGCCGCTTACGGAGGGTTTCCACCGCGTTCCGGGAAACGCCGCTTTCACACCAGCCTTGCGCCACGGCAATATCGGCAATGGCCCGGATTGTCCCCGATGACCCCAGTGCGGTATCCCAACCAACGCGCCGGTATCCGGTTTCAATGGTCTCAAGTTCCGTACGGGCAAATAATACGGCCTCCCGCATGCGCCGTCCGGTAATCTTCCCGTCCGGAAAAAAGCGCTGGCTGACGTTGACGCAGCCCATATACAGACTTTCGGCCACCCTGGGTTGGAATCCTTTGCCGATGATGATCTCGGTGCTGCCGCCGCCGATGTCAATCACCAGGCTGGAGCCATCATGGTTATAGACACTGTGGGCTACCCCGATAAATACCAGCCTGGCCTCTTCCTGTCCGGAAATGATGTCGATGTTGTGGCCCAGTGCCGTCCGGGCGCGCCGGATGAAATCATTGCCGTTATGTGCCAGGCGCAAGGTATTGGTGCCCACCGCTTTCACATTGGTCCTGGGGATTTCCCTGATGCGCTGACCAAGCTGGCGCAGCGACTCCAAAGCCTTTTCGGTTGCCTCCTCGGTCAGGTTGTTGTTGTCGTCCAGGCCCGACGCGATGCGTACCATATCCCTGATCCGGTCGATAATCCGCACCTGACCGTCCTCAAGTTTGGCGACCACCATGTGAAAACTGTTCGATCCCAGGTCGACGGCGGCGAAAGTTTCACTAATGGGAGAACTCATGTTGTAAAATCCACAGAAACAGACCCGTACGCTTCAGAGTAGTCTATGCAGAATAATGTCCGTTTAATACTGCTGCGACACGCCAAGTCCGACTGGCACAGCGGCGTTCCCGGCGATTTTGACCGTCCCCTGGCGGCTCGCGGCCGCAAGGATGCTCCGCGTGTGGGAAAGTGGATGAAAAAAAAAGGCATAGTCCCGGAACTCATACTGTGCTCGCCGGCCGTGCGCACACGCGAAACCCTGGCCGCGGTCAATAGCAGGTTGGGTGTCGGGAATATTGTATACGAAGATGCCATCTATGGCGCGTCACTCGGTGATTTGCTGGGCCTGGTTGAGGAATACGGCCCGGGTTGCGGAAACCTCATGATTACCGGCCATAACCCGGGCATGGACGAATTATTGTGTTTTCTATGCCGCACGAAACCGCCCTTGACTGAGACGGGGAAACTAATGACCACGGCAGCGATTGCGGTACTCGGATTTGCCGGGCCCGGCGCCATGAGCAAAGCGGCGGCAGGCGAGTTGCTGCACCTGGTAAGGCCGGGGGAGTTGTAATCGTATCGTCACGGTTGAAAAGGTTAAGATAGCATAGAATGAATATTAACAGTATGAAGAAGGTGGCCGGATAATGTCGTGGTGGGGAACACTCGCGGGCGGCGCATTCGGCTTCATGCTGGGCGGGCCGCTCGGCGCGGTGCTGGGCGCCGCGGTCGGCAACCGTTTTGACCAGGGCCTGAGCGGCAACTTTGAACAGCCCGGCAGCCGGCGCCGTAACGCCGGACATGGCGGCGACCTGCCGCGCGGCCACCAGTTCCGCATCCAGGCGGCTTTCTTTACCGCAATCTTCTCGGTGATGGGTCACATCAGCAAGGCCGACGGCAGGGTCAGCAAGGATGAAATCCGCATGGCCACCCGCATCATGGAAGACATGAATCTCACCCCCGATCAGCGCGAGGCGGCCAGGGCCCTGTTCAATGAAGGCAAGGAAGACGGCTTCGATCTCCATGCCGTCCTCTCGCAGTTCCGCCGGGAAATTGGCCGGCGCACCACCTTGCAGCGCATGTTCATTGAAATACTCTGTTATGCCGCCTATGCCGATGGCGTGCTGCACCCCGAGGAAAATCACCTGTTGCGCCTGGTCTGTGATGAAATCGGCTACTCCAGTTATGAGCTCGAATCCACCCTGGCATCGGTCTACGCCGAGTTTCACCACCGCCGGCAGGGAGACGGCCGCATATCCCTGGACGACGCCTACTCGGTACTGGATGTCCCGGAGAACGCCGGCGATGCCGAGGTGAAAAAAGCCTACCGCCGGCTGATCAGCCAGCATCACCCGGACAAGCTGGTGGCGAAAGGCCTGCCGGAAGAAATGATGAAAATCGCCACCCAGCGCACTCACGAAATCCGCCAGGCGTACGAACGTATCAAGGAACACCGGGGGTTTTAAAGGAAAATCTGCCCGGATACTGCATCCGCCGGTGCAAGGCCTGGGTTCCACAGGCCGGTGTCCAGCTTCGTTGTAACAGAATGGTCACCCGGAATTAATATTGATGTAATTTATCCCGTGCAAATTGGAAGACCGGGTCCGGGGCTGTCGGAAAATCGAAAATGCCACTTCTATGGTTCTAAGGAGAACAAATATGTATAAAGCGATCTTCAGGTTTCTATGCACGGCGCTGCTTACAGGCAGTCTGTCAGTGATGAATGTGCCGGTTCATGCAACCAACGGCGCATTGCTGGAACTGTTGAAAATCCTCAGGGACAAGGGGGGTATCACCCAGCAGGAATTCGAGTTGCTCAGGGACACTGCCCAGGCGGAGACGGAAAAACCCGCGCAAACGCCTGCCGAACCCGCGCCGCAAGTGGCCGCTGCCGTTAAGCCGGTGCCTGAAATCACGACAAAGGGAAAGCTGGAAATCAAGACTGATGAACACAAGTTCCGTGTCGGCGGGCGCGCACAGCATGACTTCACCCTGGTCGGCAACGACGGTGACGGCAACGTTGGCAGCAGCGAACAGCAATTCCGCCGGGCCCGTATCTACCTGTCCGGGACAGCCTGGGAACACTGGGACTGGAAATTCCAGTTCGACCTAGAGGACGCCGATGACTACAGCATGTCCATTGAAGACGCCTTCATAAAGTACCGGGGCTGGGAACCGGCGTCAATCACGGTCGGCCAGCGCAAGGCGCCGTTTTCCCTCAGTACGCTGACCAGTTCCAAGTACATTACGTTTATCGAACGCTCCGCGCCAACCGACCTGTTTTCCTCGGAGTCCATCGGCATGGGTGGGCGTGCGCCAGGTATTACCCTGGAGAACAAAGGAAAAAATCACACCCTTGCCGGGGGGTTCTACCTGATGCGACAGCGCTCCGACGATACCGACACCGGTGTATTCATTGACAGTGCCGGGGACACGGTTGTGGTTGAATCGGGCACGGACTCCATCAGCGAGCGCAAGCTCGACGACGGCTGGGGAGTGACCGGACGGGCTACCTGGTTACCGGTCAACCGTTCCGGCAAACAACTGGTACATACCGGCGTAGCGTTCGGCTATAAACATTATCCCAACAAGAGAGTGAACCGTTTCCGCGCCCGGCCGGGTGTATCCGAGGGGGACCGGATCGTGGATTCCGACGGGTCGATAGCGGCAGATAACTTCTGGGGTATGAACCTGGAGGCTGCAGGCATCTGGGGCCCGTTTGCGGCCAGCGCGGAATACTATTACGGTGATTTTGACGGGACAGGAGCGACCGGCGCTACCGACATGGAAGGATTTTATGTCCAGGGCAGCTATTTTCTCACCGGTGAGAGCCGCCGCTATAAGAACGG
>VYCZ01000360.1:0-2618 GCA_009843675.1 Gammaproteobacteria bacterium
GCTTGAATAAAATATATGACAATCGCGGGCTTGCTTAAAACCGGAGGGGTACCCAAGCGGTCAACGGGGGCAGACTGTAAATCTGCTGGCGACGCCTTCGTAGGTTCGAATCCTACCCCCTCCACCACAAGGTGCAGGGGGCAGGAATACAGTATCAGGAAAAGATACGGGCTGATATTGAAACGGTAGCGATTCCGCCCGGTTTGCCTGGCGGGTGTAGTTCAATGGTAGAACCTCAGCCTTCCAAGCTGATGGCGTGGGTTCGATTCCCATCACCCGCTCCAGTAACAGGGGTCAAGCCGGTAGCGACGCCCATATAGCTCAGTCGGTAGAGCACTTTCTTGGTAAGGAAGAGGTCACCGGTTCAATTCCGGTTATGGGCTCCATGAATGATGGTTATGAAAAGAAACGTTTAACACTGAGGAGAAAATTGCATGTCCAAGGAAAAATTTCAGCGAACGAAACCCCACGTCAACGTGGGAACGATCGGTCACGTAGATCACGGGAAGACAACTCTGACGGCCGCCATCACAATGGCAATGGCCGCGCGTTACGGTGGGGAAATCAAAGCGTACGACCAGATTGACAATGCGCCGGAAGAGCGCGAACGCGGCATCACGATTGCAACCGCGCACGTTGAATACGAGAGTGAGAACCGGCACTATGCCCATGTGGACTGCCCGGGCCATGCGGACTACGTAAAGAACATGATTACCGGCGCAGCCCAGATGGACGGCGCGGTGCTGGTGGTGAGCGCTGCGGACGGCCCCATGCCGCAGACCCGTGAACACATCCTGCTGGCGCGCCAGGTGGGTGTGCCGAAGATAGTGGTATACCTGAACAAGGCCGACCAGGTGGATGACGACGAGTTGCTGGAACTGGTTGAGATGGAAGTGCGGGAACTGCTTGACGCCTACGAGTTCCCGGGTGACGACACGCCGGTCATTACGGGCAGCGCGCTGCAGGCGCTGAATGGCGAAGACACCGAACTGGGCCTCAAATCAATCGACCGCCTCATGGAAGCGATGGACGAGTACATCCCGATACCGGAACGCCCCGTGGACCAGCCCTTCCTGCTGCCCATTGAGGACGTGTTTTCCATCAGCGGCCGCGGCACCGTGGTCACCGGCCGGGTGGAGCGCGGCATAGTCAAGGTAGGGGAAGAGGTGGAAATCGTTGGAATTCGCGACACCGCCAAGACTACCTGCACGGGCGTGGAGATGTTTCGCAAGCTGCTCGACGAGGGCCAGGCCGGCGACAACGTGGGCGTATTGCTGCGTGGAACGAAACGCACCGAGGTGGAACGCGGCCAGGTGGTATGCAAACCCGGCAGCATCACGCCGCACACGAAGTTCGAATGCGAGGTGTATGTGCTGAGCAAGGAAGAGGGAGGGCGCCATACGCCGTTTTTCAATAATTATCGCCCGCAGTTTTATTTCCGGACCACTGACGTGACCGGCGCGGTTGAGTTGCCGGAAGGTTCGGAGATGGTTATGCCGGGCGATAACATCAGCATGACCGTGGACCTGATATCGCCTATCGCGATGGAAGATGGCCTGCGTTTTGCGATACGTGAAGGAGGCCGTACCGTAGGCGCCGGCGTGGTCAGCAAAATTATCGAATAGCCGGCTGTAATTCTTGGCATCTTTTGTTAATTCTCAATAGGCCAGTAGCTCAATTGGCAGAGCGGCGGTCTCCAAAACCGCAGGTTGGGGGTTCGATTCCCTCCTGGCCTGCCAACAGGATGCGCCGTGCCTGACCGGGGCGGCGTAGTAGCTTGAGTGATGAGTTCAGAGACAGTGAACGTGAAGTTTGACCTGGTAAAACTGGTCATTGCAGCGCTTGTCGTCATTGCTGCGGTTGTCGGTTTCTATGTCTTTGATGATCAGTCAACGCCGTTACGGGTAGCAGGATTGCTGGCGGCAACAGGAGTTGCCGCCTGGATTGGTTTGCAGACGGAACCCGGCAGGAGATTCTGGAATTTCCTGCAGGATGCCCAGTTCGAAGTGCGCAAGGTAGTCTGGCCGACGCGCCAGGAGACATTGCAGACGACGCTGCTCGTGATAGGAGTGGTCATCCTGGCCGCACTGATACTGTGGGGGCTGGATGCGGTATTGGGCTGGGCAATCAGGTTATTGATAGGCGGTCCAGGAGGGTAGGCCGGTGGAACTGAAGTGGTACGTGGTGCAGGCCTATTCCGGCCATGAACAGAACGTGATGCGTTCGCTGAAGGAACGCATCGAGCGGAGTGACCTCAAGGATCAGTTCGGCGAGATCCTGGTGCCTACCGAGGAAGTTGTGGAGATGCGCGACGGCAAGAAGCGCAAGAGTGACCGCAAGTTCTTCCCGGGCTATGTGCTGGTCCAGATGGATATGAATGATGCGACCTGGCACCTGGTCAAGGAAGCGCCCCGGGTTCTGGGCTTTATCGGCGGGACAACCGACAGGCCGGTGCCGATCTCCGCTGCTGAGGCCAACTCCATCCTGCAGCGGGTAGAGGACGGGGCGGACAAGCCAAGGCCGAAGATATTGTTCGAACCGGGCGAGGTGGTCCGGGTCAACGACGGGCCATTTACGGATTTTAACGGCGTGGTGGAAGAAGTGAATTATGAAAAGAG
>VYCZ01000360.1:2628-12108 GCA_009843675.1 Gammaproteobacteria bacterium
GATTACGGGTTTCCGTATTGATCTTCGGGCGCTCAACGCCGGTGGAGCTTGAGTTCACCCAGGTGGAGAAGGAGTAGAGACGATATTGCTGCGTAATTCGCAGGAGTAAGACAGTGGCAAAGAAAACCGGTTCAAAGAAAATCAGTACCTATATCAAGTTGCAGGTGCCGGCGGGGCAGGCAAACCCGAGCCCCCCGGTCGGTCCGGCGCTGGGTCAGCACAGCTTGAATATTATGGAGTTCTGCAAGGCATTCAATGCGCAGACCCAGAATATGGAGGAAGGCCTGCCCGTGCCGACAATCATCACGGTCTATACGGACAAGAGTTTCTCGTTCATAACGAAAACACCCCCGGCTTCCTACCTGTTGAAGAAGGCCGCGGGAATAGAAAGCGGCAGCGGCACGCCCAACACGGACAAGGTCGGCAAGGTGACGCGGGCTCAACTTGAAGAAATCGCAAGAGCCAAGGATCCTGACCTGACAGCAATGGACCTCGATGCAGCCGTGCTGACTATCGCCGGAACGGCAAGAAGCATGGGCATCGAGACGGAGGTGGCCTGAGATGGCAAGATTATCGAAGCGCGTGCGCGAGACCAGGGAAAAATTCGATGCCGGGAAATCCTATGCAGTTCTTGATGCTCTCAACCTGCTCAAGGAGAACGCGACGGCAAAGTTTGACGAGACTGTGGAGGTGGCTATCAACCTCGGCGTAGACCCGAGAAAATCCGACCAGATCGTCCGGGGATCGACCGTGTTGCCCCAGGGAACGGGCAAGGTCGTCAAGGTGGCCGTGTTCGCCCAGGGTGACCAGGCCGACGAGGCCAAGGCTGCCGGCGCCGAATACATAGGCATGCAGGACCTGGCTGAACAGATTCAGGGCGGGATGATGGATTTCAACGTTGTCTTTGCCGCGTCGGATGCCTTGCCGGTGGTGGGCATGCTGGGTAAACTGCTCGGCCCCCGCGGATTGATGCCCAACCCGAAAACGGGCACGGTGACGAAAGATACCGGCCAGGCAGTACGCAATGCAAAAGCGGGCCAGGTTCGTTACCGGACGGACAAGAACGGGATCATCCATTGCGGAATAGGCAAGACATCATTTGCCGCGGAGGCACTGAAGGACAACCTGGATACCCTGCTGGCAGACCTGAAAAAGGCGAAACCGAGCACTTCCAAGGGTATCTACCTGAAAAAAATCAGTCTTTCAACCACCATGGGTCCGGGCATCATGGTTGACCAGGCGGCGTTGTAGTCAGCGGAGGCGGATAATGGGTCTTTCACTGGAACAGAAGCAGGCCGTTGTGGCTGAAGTCGCGGCAGTGGCTGCCGAGGCCCCCGCGGCCATCGCGGCAGAGTACAAGGGGCTGGACGTCGCCGAAATGACAGCGTTAAGGCGCTCGGCCCACAGCGCGGGGGTTTATCTCAGGGTGGTTCGGAACACCCTGGCGCGCCGCGCCCTGGAAGGAACGCAATTTGAATGTATGCGCGAGACACTTACCGGTCCGTTGCTCCTTGCCTTTTCCAACGAGGAACCGGGATCGGCGGCAAAGGTGATTCGCGATTTCGCCAGGGAAAATGAAAAGCTGGTCGTCCGGCTTATTGCCGTGGACGGGCAGCTGCTTGATACCGCGCAGATTGAAAGCGTTGCGAATATGCCGACCCAGGACCAGGCGCGGGCCATGTTGCTGGGTCTGTTGCAGGCCCCGCTCAGCAAGTTCCTGCGCGTTCTGTCGGAACCGGAAGCGAAATTCCTGCGCTTGCTTGACGCTCACCGCGAACAACAAGCTAACTAATATTCAGTATGTGTCAAAGAGGAGTAGAAAATGTCTGTCTCAAAAGATGAAATCAAAGCGGCCTTGAGCAGTATGCCGGTCATGGACCTGGTAGGTCTGATCTCGGAGCTGGAAGAAGAATGGGGCGTCAGCGCCGCTGCGCCTGTCGCAGCCGTGGCTGCAGCCGGCCCTGCTGCAGCGGCGGAAGAAGCTGAGGAAAAGACCGAGTTCGACGTGGTCATGAGCAGCTTCGGGAGCAGCAAGGTGCCGGTGATCAAGGTGGTTCGGGCTATTACCGGTATGGGATTGAAAGAAGCGAAAGAGCTGGTGGAAGGTGTACCGGCTACAATCAGGGAAGCAATAGGCAAGGATGAAGCCGAAGAGGTAAAGGCGAAGCTGGAAGAGGCTGGCGCCACGGTTGAACTTAAATAGTTCGACTCTGGTGTATTTTTTGACTGCACCTGTCAAAACCCGGCGCGCGGGAAACGGCGAATGACGGGGACAGATCTGACTCTGTGCCCGTTGTCGGGGGCATGCGTTGATATGTCCCCGTCGCTCGCATGTCTCGCGAGCGGGAAATCTACGGAGGCGGATGCCTGCCTGCAACCCGCATGGGCATGTTCAAGTCCGACCGCTTTCCTCACTTTTCTTCATGATGAGGGTATGTAATGACCTACTCCTACACTGAAAAGAAACGCCTGCGCAAGGATTTCGGAAAAAGACAAAGCATACTGGACGTGCCTTACCTGCTGGCGACCCAGAGAAATTCCTACGATCAGTTCCTGCAATCCGGCCGCGCCCCCGAAGAACGGGAGGGTGCCGGTTTGCATGCCGCGTTCAAGTCGGTCTTCCCGATGGACAGCTATTCGGGCAATGCCGCCCTGGAGTATGTCAGCTACAGGCTGGATGAACCGGCGTTTGACGTCAAGGAATGCAAAATGCGGGGACTCACTTACGCGGCATCGTTGAAGGCCAAGGTAAGGTTGATCATTTACGACAAGGAAGCGGGCCTGAGCAACAAGATAGTGAAGGATATCAAGGAACAGGAAGTCTACATGGGCGAACTCCCGTTGATGACTGAAACCGGGACCTTCGTGATCAACGGCACGGAGCGGGTGATAGTATTCCAGTTGCACAGGTCGCCCGGCGTGTTTTTTGAAAGCGACAAGGGCAAGACCCATTCATCCGGCAAGCTGCTTTATTCCGCCCGCGTGATACCCTACCGCGGGTCATGGCTGGACTTTGAATTTGACCCGAAAGATATTGTTTACTGCCGTATCGACCGGCGCCGCAAGATCCTGGCAACCATATTATTGCAGGCGCTGGGTTACACCTCCCAGGATATCCTGGACATCTTTTTTGAAACTGACCGGTTCAGACTGGACGAAGACGGTATATACCTGAACCTGATTGCAGAACGCCTGCGCGGGGAAACGGTCACGTTCGATATCGCGGACCAGAAGGGAAACGTCATCATAGAAAGTGAAAAGCGTATCAACGTAAGACACATCCGTGACCTTGAAAAAGCCGGCATCAAGGAACTGAAAGTCCCCGAGGAATACCTCATCGGGAAGGTGCTTGCGAGGGACGTAGTCGATACGGAGACCGGCGAAATCCTGGCGCCGGCCAACACTGAAATAACGCCGGAAATCCTGGAGACCCTGCAACAGCCGGGCAAGCTGGAACTGGAGACCCTGTTCGTCAACGACCTGAATTGCGGATCGTTTATTTCCGATACCCTGCGCATGGACCAGACCGAGTCGCAGCAGGATGCGCAGATTGAAATTTACCGGGTCATGCGTCCCGGCGAACCGCCGACAAAGGAATCCGCAGAGAACCTGTTCAAGAACCTGTTTTTCTCCCTGGACCGTTATGACCTGTCCGCAGTCGGGAGGATGAAGTTCAATCGCCGGGTTAGCCGCCAGGAGGTTACCGGACCGGGCGTCATCTATGACGGAAAATATTTCAGCCAGCGGAACGATGAATTATCCAAAGGGATGTACGCCGACCTGGGCGATACTTCCGATATCATCGACGTGTTGCAGACCCTGATGGACATTCGTAACGGTAAGGGTACTGTTGATGATATCGATCACCTGGGCAACCGCAGGGTGCGGAGCGTCGGGGAAATGGTGGAGAACCAGTTCAGGATCGGACTTGTCCGGCTGGAGCGCGCGGTCAAGGAACGGCTGAGCCTTGCTGAATCCGAGGGACTGATGCCCCAGGAGATCATCAATGCGAAGCCTGTTTCAGCGGTGGTGAAGGAATTCTTCGGCTCGAGCCAGCTTTCCCAGTTCATGGATCAGAACAATCCGTTGTCGGAAATCACCCACAAGCGGCGCATTTCCGCACTCGGTCCCGGCGGGTTGACCCGGGAGCGGGCGGGTTTCGAAGTGCGTGACGTGCACCCGACCCATTATGGCAGGGTTTGCCCCATTGAAACCCCTGAAGGTCCCAATATCGGACTGATCAATTCCCTTGCAGTTTATGCGCGCACCAACGAATACGGATTTCTGGAAACGCCCTACAGAAAGGTGGAAGACGAAAAAGTGACCAGTGACATTGAGTACTTGTCTGCGATTGAGGAAGGGGATTACATCATTGCCCAGGCCAACTCCAACCAGAATGACAAAGGCCGGTTGATTGACGAACTCGTGTCATGCCGGCACCAGGATGAAGCCATTATGTCCACGCCGGAAAGGGTTCAGTATATGGACGTATCTCCCAGGCAGATTGTATCGGTTGCCGCGGCGCTGATTCCCTTCCTGGAGCATGACGACGCTAACAGGGCATTGATGGGCTCCAACATGCAGCGCCAGGCGGTGCCGACGGTGCGCGCCGAGAAACCGCTGGTCGGCACCGGCATCGAACGGACGGTGGCGAAAGATTCCGGGGTTACGGTTACCTCGGGGCGCGGTGGTATCGTAGACTCCGTCGACGCCAGCCGCATCGTGGTGCGGGTGAATGATGAGGAGATAGTGCCCGGGGAGCCGGGTGTCGATATCTACAACCTGATCAAGTATACCCGTTCCAACCAGAACACCTGTATCAACCAGAAGCCCCTGGTCAAGCCCGGCGACGTGATTGCCGGGGGAGATGTACTGGCTGACGGCCCTGCGACGGACCTGGGAGAACTGGCCCTGGGGCAGAACCTGATGGTCGCTTTCATGCCGTGGAACGGTTATAATTTCGAGGATTCCATCCTGATTTCCGAGCGCCTGGTCAAGGATGAACGTTACACCAGCATTCATATAGAAGAACTCAATTGCGTCGCGCGCGATATCAAGCTCGGGCCCGAAGAGATTTCCGCGGATATCCCGAATGTCAGCGAGAGCGCACTGAGCAAGCTCGACGAGTCCGGCATCGTATATATCGGCGCCGAGGTAAGTCCGGGAGATATCCTGGTCGGCAAGGTAACTCCGAAAGGCGAGACGCAACTTACGCCGGAGGAGAAACTGCTGCGGGCGATATTCGGCGAGAAGGCATCCGACGTCAAGGATACCTCCCTGCGCGTGCCTTCAGGCATGAACGGTACGGTCATAGACGTGCAGGTGTTTACCCGTGACGGTGTGGAAAAGGACGCCCGGGCCATGGAAATAGAAGAGGCGGAATTGAACCGGGTCAGGAAGGATTTGAACGACCAGTTGCGAATTATGGAAGACGGGGTTTATCAACGGCTGGAACGCAATCTCGTCGGGCAGAAGCCGCAAGGCGGACCGAGCGGTTACAAGCGCGGCAGCGCCATTACCAGTGAATTCCTGGCGGATACACCCCGCGAGAAATGGTTTGAAATCCGTTTTCGCGACGAGAAACTAAGCCGTATGCTGGAGCAGGCAGCGGAGCGGTTGCGGCAGCTCAAGGAGGAGTTTGACGACAAGTTCAAGGACAAGCGGGACAAGTTGACTTCCGGAGACGATCTCGCCCCCGGCGTATTGAAAATCGTCAAGGTGTATCTTGCGGTCAAGCGGCATATCCAGCCGGGTGACAAAATGGCGGGCCGGCACGGTAACAAGGGCGTTATTTCCACCATCATACCGGTTGAAGACATGCCTTACCTGGAGGACGGGACACCGGTGGATATCGTACTGAACCCCCTGGGTGTGCCTTCCCGCATGAACGTGGGCCAGGTATTGGAAACTCACCTGGGCTGGGCGGCCAAGGGCCTGGGCCGGCGCATCGGCGCCATGCTTGCGGCGCAGGAAAATACCAGGAAGTTGCGCGCGTTCCTGGAAAAGGTCTACAACAAAAGCGGCGGCAGGAAGGAAAAGCTGGGTGAACTCTCGGATGCCGAAATCCTGCAACTCGCGGAGAACCTCAAGGATGGCGTGCCCATCGCCACCCCGGTTTTTGACGGGGCCAGCGAGCAGGAAATCAAGGACATGCTGGAACTCGCCGGACTGAACCGCGACGGCCAGAGCATCCTGTATGACGGCAGGACCGGAGACCCGTTCGACCGGCCGATTACCGTGGGTTATATGTACATGTTGAAACTCAACCACCTTGTCGACGACAAGATGCATGCCCGTTCCACCGGACCCTACAGCCTGGTCACCCAGCAACCCCTGGGCGGCAAGGCGCAATTCGGCGGTCAGCGCTTTGGTGAAATGGAGGTCTGGGCCCTGGAGGCGTACGGCGCGGCCTATACCTTGCAGGAAATGCTGACGGTCAAGTCCGATGACGTGAACGGCCGTACCAAGATGTACAAGAACATCGTCGACGGCAACCACCAGATAGAAGCCGGGATGCCCGAGTCCTTCAACGTTCTGTTGAAGGAGATCAAGTCCCTGGGCATAGACATAGAACTTGAGTGAGGTAGTGAACATTGAAAGATTTATTGAAGCTGCTGAAACAACAGAACCAGATTGAGGAATTCGATGCCATCGCCATCGGCCTGGCGTCGCCGGAAAAGATTCGTTCATGGTCGATGGGGGAAGTCAAAAAACCGGAGACCATCAATTACCGGACTTTCAAGCCGGAACGGGACGGATTGTTCTGCGCAAAAATTTTCGGCCCCATCAAGGACTACGAATGCCTGTGCGGAAAATACAAGCGCCTGAAACACCGCGGTGTGAAATGTGAGAAATGCGGCGTGGAAGTCACCCTGTCCAAGGAGCGGCGCGAGCGTATGGGCCATATAGAACTGGCCAGCCCGGTCGCGCATATCTGGTACCTGAAATCCCTGCCTTCCCGGATGGGTCTGCTGTTGGACATGACCCTGCGCGAAATAGAACGGGTATTGTACTTTGAAGCCTACGTGGTCATTGACCCGGGCATGACCCAGCTGGAACGCGGGCAGTTGCTGGCGGAAGACAGTTATCTCGAGGCCATTGAGCAGTATGGTGACGAGTTCGAGGCAAAAATGGGAGCGGAGGCGATCCGCGAACTGCTCGCCAATATAGACCTCGATACCGAAATAGCGCAACTGCGTGACGAGATACCGCAGACCAAGTCCGAAACCAAGCTGAAAAAGATATCAAAGCGGCTTAAATTGCTGGAAGCTTTCCAGCGGTCCGGCAACCAGCCCAAGTGGATGGTCATGGAGGTGCTTCCGGTGTTGCCGCCCGATTTGCGGCCCCTGGTCCCGCTGGATGGCGGGCGTTTTGCCACCTCCGACCTGAACGACCTGTATCGCCGGGTAATCAACCGCAACAACCGCCTGAAACGCCTGCTGGACCTGAATGCGCCTGATATTATCGTGCGTAACGAGAAGCGCATGCTGCAGGAAGCGGTTGACGCCTTGCTGGATAACGGCCGCCGCGGCAGGGCCATCACCGGCACCAACAAACTGCCGTTGAAATCCCTGGCCGACATGATCAAGGGTAAACAGGGGCGCTTCCGCCAGAACCTGCTGGGCAAGCGGGTCGACTATTCCGGGCGATCTGTCATTGTGGTGGGGCCTACCCTGAAGCTGCACCAGTGCGGCCTGCCCAAGAAAATGGCGCTGGAGCTGTTCAAACCTTTCATTTTCAGCAAGCTGGAAGGGAGAGGCCTGGCGACGACCATCAAGGCTGCAAAAAAACTGGTGGAGAGAGAGGGGCCTGAAGTCTGGGATATCCTTGAAGAGGTCATCCGCGAGCATCCTGTCATGCTGAACCGTGCACCCACCCTGCATCGCCTCGGCATCCAGGCATTCGAGCCGGTATTGATTGAGGGCAAGGCAATCCAGTTGCACCCCCTGGTGTGTACCGCATTCAATGCGGATTTTGACGGCGACCAGATGGCAGTGCATGTGCCGCTTTCCATCGAGGCACAACTGGAATTGCGCACCCTGATGATGTCCACCAACAACATCCTGTCGCCTGCCAACGGCGAACCCATCATCGTGCCCACCCAGGACGTAGTGCTGGGGCTGTATTACATGACCCGCGAGTCCGCGGCGGCAAAAGGCGCCGGCAAGATCTTTGTCGATGTGAACGAAGTCCATCGCGCCTATGAATGCGGCGCGGTCGATTTGCATGCCAGTATCAGCGTACGTATCAAGCAGACGCCTGACGGCAGCAACGATGACAGCGATAGCGATGATCCGCCTCGTTACGAGCGGGTTGAAACCACGGTCGGCAGGGCATTGCTGTCACGCATCCTGCCCGAGGGAATGCCGTTCTCACTCGTCAACCAGGTCCTGAACAAACGCTCCATTTCCAGGCTGATCAATGTCTGTTACCGGCGTCTCGGCCTGAAAACGACCGTTATTTTCTCCGACCGCCTGATGTATACCGGGTTTCATTACTCTACCCGGGCCGGCGTCTCATTCGGCGTTGACGATATGGTGGTGCCGGGAGACAAGAGCGATATCATCGGTGAGACGGAAGACCAGGTGAAACAGTTCGAGCAGCAGTATACTTCGGGGCTGATCACCAATGGCGAGCGCTACAACAAGGTGGTGGATATCTGGTCCCACACCAGTGACCAGGTAGCCAAGGCCATGATGGACAAGCTTGGCGTAGACACGGTTCAGGACAAGGACGGCAGCGATGTGGATGAGCCTTCCTTCAATTCGATTTTCATGATGGCCGATTCCGGCGCCCGCGGTTCCGCGGCCCAGATCAGGCAGCTGGCCGGCATGCGCGGGCTGATGGCAAAACCGGACGGTTCCATCATCGAGACACCTATCACAGCGAACTTCAGGGAAGGCCTCGACGTCCTGCAGTATTTCATATCTACTCATGGCGCACGCAAGGGTCTCGCGGACACGGCCCTGAAAACCGCCAATTCCGGATACCTGACCCGGCGCCTGGTGGACGTTGCCCAGGACCTTGTCGTGGCTGAGGACGATTGCGGTACGGAGGCCGGCATAAATCTGACTTCGCTTATAGAGGGGGGAGACGTCGTCGAACCCCTGCGGGAAAGAGTCCTGGGCCGGGTCCTGGTCGGTGATATCGCCAAACCCGGTTCTCCCGAGGATATACTTATTCCCGACGGTTCCCTGCTGGATGAGGAACTGGTTGAAGTTATGGACGAAAACGGTATCGACGAGGTAGAGGTACGCTCGCCGATTACCTGCGAGACCCGTTTCGGGATCTGCGCGCGCTGTTACGGCAGGGACCTGGCGCGCGGCCACCTGGTCAACATCGGTGAGGCCGTCGGTGTAGTGGCGGCGCAATCAATCGGCGAACCCGGCACACAGTTGACGATGCGGACCTTCCATATAGGCGGTGCCGCTTCCAGGGCGGCTGCGATCAGCAGCATCGACGTGAAATACGGGGGCAGCG
>VYCZ01000360.1:12118-12703 GCA_009843675.1 Gammaproteobacteria bacterium
CGTGCGTCTGGATAACTTCAAGTTGCTGGAGCAGGAGAGCGGCAACAGGGTCGTCGTGTCGCGCTCCGGTGACGTATCGCTGCTAGATGAAGTCGGCAGGGAGCGCGAACGTTACAAGCTTCCGTATGGTGCGGTGCTCACTGTACAGGACGGCGATGCGGTGCAACCCGGCGTGAAGATCGCCAGTTGGGATCCGCATACCCACCCGGTGATATCTGAAGTTACGGGTTCGGTCCAGTTCGCCGATATCGTCGAGAACAAGACCGTTTCACGTCACATTGACGAGATCACCGGCCTGACCAACATGATGATTATGGATCCCAAGGAACGTCCCGGTGAAGCAAGGGAAATGCGCCCGACCGGCATCCTGGTGGATGCGGACGGAGCCCAGTTGACCTTTCCCGACACGTCCATTCCCGCGCATTATCCGCTGCCGCCGAAGGCAATTATTACCGTGCGCGAAGGCGCTGAGGTCAGTGTCGGCGACGTTATTGCCAAGATGCCGCAGGAGTCGCTGAAGACCCGCGACATCACCGGCGGCCTGCCCCGGGTTGCCGCTTTGTTCGAGGCAAGAAAACCCAAGGA
>VYCZ01000360.1:12713-14218 GCA_009843675.1 Gammaproteobacteria bacterium
CAACCAACGACTGGTAGTTACCGACACGGACGGGGAGAGCCAAGAACTGCTGGTGCCGAAATGGCGTCATATCAACGTCTTTGAAGGGGAACACGTGGAAAAGGGCGAGGCTGTCGTAGACGGCCCTCCGACACCTCACGATATTCTCAGGTTGAAGGGCGTGCACGCGCTGGCGAGTTATATCGTGAATGAAATTCAGGAAGTCTACCGTCTGCAGGGCGTGAAGATAAACGACAAACATATCGAAATCATCGTCCGGCAGATGTTGCGCAAGGTAGAAGTCACGGACCCGGGCGACTCCGTTTTCCTCAAGGGTGAACAGACTGAAAAGGCCAGGGTCCTGGTGGAGAACGAGCAGTTGCGGGAAAAGGACAAGCTCGAGGCGCAATGGGAGCCGGTGCTGCTGGGCATCACCAAGGCGTCACTGTCTACGGAGTCATTTATCTCGGCAGCATCATTCCAGGAAACCACCCGGGTGCTGACTGAAGCCAGCGTCAACGGCAAACGGGATGACCTGCGCGGCCTGAAGGAAAACGTCATCGTCGGCCGCCTGGTGCCGGCAGGCACCGGACTTGCGTACCATTCCGAGCGGAAAAAGAAACGCGCTGAAGATGAACTGGAAGTACAGGAGGGCATCAAGGATCATGAACTCGGTGATGAGGATGGCGGCGATGGGAGTGAAGTGATCATCCTTCCTCCGACGCAGGAAGATACTATCGAAATCGCCAGGGTCGATCAGGCCTGACGGGCCGAACGGAACAAGGGGGACGGATGTAAATCTGTCCCCCTTATTTATTGTCCTTTTTTTCTTGACATACTGATTTATAACGAATTATAATCCCGCTTCTTTTTGGGAAGCTGAAGGACTCAAGTGTCCTACCTTCCTTTCAGGGGCAAAAAACGACCGATGTATTGGTTGTTTTTTTGTTTTTTTGTCAATCAGCGCAAGTTCGGGAAGTACCTCGTGCAGATTCCCCTGTATCGCTTGAAACCCCGAATGCAACAGGGTTGACAACCGATTATAACGAAAGGTTATTTATGGCTACAATCAGTCAGTTGGTGCGCAAGCCGAGAAAACGGCAGCGGGTGAAGAGCAACGTGCCCGCCCTGGAAAGTTGTCCCCAGAAGCGCGGGGTGTGTACCCGCGTCTACACCACCACACCGAAAAAGCCCAATTCCGCCCTGCGTAAGGTTGCGAGAGTACGGCTGACGAACGGTCATGAAGTCACCACCTATATCGGTGGTGAAGGACATAACCTGCAGGAACACTCAGTTATTCTCATACGCGGCGGCAGGGTAAAGGATTTGCCCGGCGTGCGATACCATACGGTCAGGGGCACCCTGGATACCTCGGGTGTGGCTGACCGGCGCCAGCGCCGTTCCAAGTACGGCGCCAAGAAACCCAGGTCGTAAGGCAGCACGAGACAAGCGTCATGTCCAGAAGAAGAGAAGCTGAAAAAAGGGAAATACTGCCGGACCCGAAGTACCACAACACGGTCCTGGCA
>VYCZ01000163.1:0-5854 GCA_009843675.1 Gammaproteobacteria bacterium
ATTTCAAGGAACAGGCCATCCATTATGCCTGGGAGTTCCTTACCGGGGAACTGGCCATCCCTGCAGAGAAGCTCTGGGTTACCGTCTTCCATGATGATGCAGATGCCGAGGCCATCTGGCTGGAACAGGTCGGAGTCGATAAGGACCGGTTCAGCCGTTGCGGAGAGAAAGACAATTTCTGGTCGATGGGGGACACGGGACCCTGCGGACCGTGCAGTGAGATCTTTTACGATTACGGCGCCGACGTGCCCGGCGGCCCGCCCGGCAGCGCGGAGCAGGACGGCGACCGCTACGTAGAGATCTGGAACCTGGTGTTTATGGAGTTCAACCGGGATGTGCAAGGCAATATGCATCCCCTGCCGAAACCATCGGTCGATACGGGCATGGGCCTGGAGCGGACCGCAGCGCTGCTGCAAGGCGTCCGGAACAACTATGAAACGGACCTGTTCCGCCCCCTGATCGAGGCGGTGCAATCCCTCGCAGGGGACAGCGCTACGGACCTTGTCTCAACCCGGGTGATTGCCGACCATATCCGTTCCTGCGCCTTCCTGGTCGCGGACGGCGTCATCCCGGCCAACGAGGGAAGGGGCTACGTGCTGCGCCGAATCATCCGCCGGGCACTGCGCCACGGGTCCAAGCTGGGCCTGAATGAGCCGTTCTTCCATAAGCTGGTGGAACCCCTGGACTCCATCATGGGAGAAGCCTGCCCGGAATTGAGCAGGGCCGGGGAGTTCGTAACGAATACCCTGAAGCAGGAGGAAGAACGGTTTGCGGAAACCCTGGAGCAGGGACTTAAACACCTGGAAGCCGCCGTCGGCGCGCTGGCCTCCGGCACTATCCCGGGCGAAGTCGTGTTCAAGCTGTATGACACTTACGGTTTCCCCGTTGACCTGACCGCCGATATTGCCCGTGAACGCAACCTCAAGCTGGATATGGAGGGTTTTGAACAGTGTATGGAGGAGCAGCGCCGGCGGGCGCGGGAGGCGAACAGGTTTGCCGCGGACGTCTCCATACTTCCCGAGTTGAAGAACCACGCCTCAGGTTTCGAAGGTTACGATTCCCTGCACGTCACCGGGCAGGTAACTGCCTTGCTGCAGGACAACCAGATGGTCGAGCATATCGAAGAGGGTCAATCCGGCGCAGTGATACTGGACCGGACCCCGTTCTACGCGGAATCCGGCGGTCAGGTCGGCGACCAGGGCGAACTGGTATCGGATACGGGCGTATTCACGGTCGAAGATACGCAAAAGCAGGGAAACGCTCACGTGCACCTGGGCAGGGTAAGCAGCGGGATCCTGCAGACCGGGCAGGAGGTGACGGCCCGGGTCGACCCCGTGACGCGCATCAACACGGTGCGCAACCACTCTGCCACACACCTGCTGCACGCGGCGTTGCGCGAGGTGCTGGGCGAGCATGTGACCCAGCAGGGTTCCCTGGTGGCGCCGGACCGGTTGCGCTTTGACTTTTCCCATCCGGAACCGGTTTCGGAACAGCAATTGCTGGAGATCGAACGGCTCGTCAACCGCAAGATACTGGAGAACATCGATACCGAAATCCGCATGATGCCGCTGGACGAAGCGCTGAAGTCGGGCGCCATGTCCCTGTTCGGTGAGAAATACGATGAACAGGTCCGGGTATTGAACATCGGCGGCGATTTTTCGGTGGAGTTATGCGGCGGCACCCACGTGGGGCGCGCCGGTGACATCGGCCTGTTCAAGTTTATTGCCGAGACGGGGATTGCCGCGGGCATCCGCCGGGTTGAGGCCGTCACGGGACTTGGCGCGCTGGCCCTGGTCGAGACCGAAGAAGCGCAGTTGGCCGAACTGGCGCGGTTGCTGAAATCCGGCCGGGACAAATTGGCAACCAGGCTGGAGCAGGTACTGGAGAATTCCAGGCGCCTGGAAAAGGAACTGGAACAGGTAAAAGGCAAAATGGCCAGCCGGGCCGGCGCGGAGTTGGGTGAACAGGCTGAGCTTGTCAATGGTATTCATGTCCTTGCCCGCAACATGGATGGGGCCGACCCGAAAACCTTGCGGGATACGGTCGATCAGTTGAAGAGTAAACTGGGCACCGCGGTCATAGTGCTCGCCACGGTCAAAGGTGATAAAGTCAGCCTGGTGGCGGGAGTGACGAAAGACAGCACGGACAGGGTACAGGCCGGCGAACTGATCAATTTTGTCGCGCAGCAGGTGGGCGGGAAGGGGGGAGGCCGTCCGGACCTGGCCCAGGCCGGCGGCAATGATCCGTCCGCGCTGCAAGGCGCGCTGGCAAGCGTTCCGGCCTGGGTGACACAAAAAACTGGTTGATATGGCTCTGATAGTGGAAAAATTCGGCGGCACCTCTGTCGCGACGGTGGAACGGATCAAGGCGGTTGCCGATATCGTCGTTGCAACGCGCAAGCAGGGCCACCAGGTGGTAGTGGTTCTCTCGGCCATGGCCGGCGAGACCGACCGGCTTATCGAACTGGCGGGACAGGTGGCAAAAAACCCGGATTCCCGGGAGCTTGACGTGCTGATGTCAACCGGCGAACAGGTGACCATCGCCCTGTTGAGCATGGTATTGCAGGAACATGGATATCCTGCCGTTTCCTATACCGGCGGACAGGTCCATATTCTCACGGACAACGTCCACAACAAGGCCCGGATCATCGATATCGAGGCGATGCGGGTCAAAAAAGACCTGGCGGATAACAAGATAGTCGTCATCGCGGGTTTCCAGGGCATTGACGAAAACGGCAACATCACCACGCTCGGGCGCGGGGGCACCGACACCACCGCCGTCGCCATGGCGGTGGCGCTGAATGCCGCCGAATGCAGGATCTATACTGACGTGGACGGTGTGTACACCGCAGACCCCCGGATCGTGCCCGGCGCCAGGCGCATGGACAGGATAGCCTACGAGGAGATGCTGGAACTGGCCAGCCTGGGGGCGAAGGTGCTGCAGATACGCTCAGTCGAATTCGCCAACAAATATAAAGTACCATTACGTGTCCTGTCTTCCTTTGAGGAAGGCCCGGGCACCTTGATCACAGACGAGGATGAAGAAATGGAACGGGCGCTGATAGCGGGCATTGCCCATAACCGAGACGAAGCAAAACTCACCCTGCGCGGCGTGCCGGACAGGCCCGGCATCGCCGGCGCGATATTGAATCCTATTGCCGAGGCAGACATCGAGGTTGATATGATCGTGCAGAATGTCGGCGTGGATCAGTTGACTGATTTTACCTTCACCGTACACCGGAATGATTTCAGCAAGGCTAGTGCGCTGCTGGAAAAAACTGCCCGGAACCTGGACGCGAAAGAAGTCCTGGCAGATGACCGGATTGTCAAGATTTCAGTTGTGGGGGTGGGCATGCGTTCCCATGCCGGGATCGCAAGTAAAATGTTCTCGGCGCTGGCCGGCGAGGGTATCAATATACAGATGATATCCACCTCCGAGATAAAGATATCGGTGGTCGTCGACGAGAAGTACCTGGAACTGGGTGTAAGGACGTTACACTCCGCTTTCGGTCTTGAGGGCGATGACAATGTAATCGATGATGCTGCAGGGTAATTTTTTATAAAGCATTTATCATCGAAAAAGGCTAATATAGTTACTACCTAGGGAAAAAACAGGAGAAAAGAAGATGTTGATATTAACACGCAGGATTGGCGAGTCTCTGATGATCGGGGATGATGTCAATGTAACCATACTCGGAATACGCGGCAACCAGGTCCGGATCGGAGTCAACGCTCCCAAAGAAATAGCGGTACACCGGGAGGAAATCTACGAACGCATCCAGCTTGAAAAGGTCAAGAAGGCGAAAGAACAGCTTGCCCAGGAATACATGGATGAACCGGAGGACGGCGACGGAAGCTCGGAGGACAGTGATGGAGAATCGGAGGATAATGACGGAAATACGTAATCAGCACTGTGTATAGGATCTAAGGACTCGTATACAGACATATCCGGGCCGGTCCCACCGGCCCGCCTTACGGAGAGGTGGCCGAGTGGCTGAAGGCGCTCCCCTGCTAAGGGAGTATGGGTTAAAAGCCCATCGAGGGTTCGAATCCCTCTCTCTCCGCCATAATACTACCACAGAAAAAGAAATTGATTATCAGGCCTACATGAGAGAGAACCCGTCGGACATGCCCAACATTATTCACGGCCCGGAAGCACGCGAGAAACGCCGGGAAGCCGCCATGAAGCGGATTTTGCAGGATAAGCAGTCAGAAGACCACGACACGCAATAACATCGCGTCGGCATCGGGAATTCCTCAAGCTGCGTGGGGCGTGCATACTTCACGGCAAAGCTGCCAAACTGAAAATCAAGGCGGAATTGATGATCAAGATTACCGCATGGATTAAAGATAATGGTCTGAGCCAGCATGATGCTGCCGGAATATTCGGAATTCAGCGGACCCGTGTCAGCGACCTGATGCGCGGCAAGATACAGAAATTCACTTCGAATTCGGACAAAGCAGCTATGCCGCAATTTCCGATTCTATATCCCAATTGGGAAACACCAGCACTGCGGGATGGCATCTGAGTGCCTTGGCGAGGACCTTGGCCCGTTCAACTCCCAGGTTAATCCTGTCTCGCTCAATTGCGGAGATGGTTGATTGAGGGATACCCGTAACAGCGGCAAGTTTATTCTGGCTGAGTTCCTGCAGCTCCCTGATAATTCTGACGGATTCCCCGGTTGAGATTTGAATACGGGATTTTGCTTCTCGAAATTCTTTCATAATCATTTTTTCCAGTAATCATGGGCAGTCATTTCCACCACCTGGACCATAAGGTTCTCTCCTTCAACCCTGTAGATTACCCGATATTGAAGATTGAGGCGGGATGAGCGGAAGCCTTGCCACTCACCCCGAAGCGCCTCATCACGAAAACCGCGTATCAGCTTCAATCCTGCGGGGCCCGAAATATGGACAATATCCTTCCATTTCTCATAACGTTTCTGTACTTCAATTGGGGCCTTAGTAAGCTGTTTGTCAACCCGTCGATGTTCATAAACAGCCCACATACTAAAAAGAGTATATATACCATATAAGATATGTCAAGGATTTTGGCGGCCACGGGCCTTATGACAAGAGTTTTCTAAGTTCTACATCAAGCGATCATCTGCAGAGCAGCGATGATCAAGGGTGGCCACACCAGAACTATGCCGATTAACCAGCGTTGACCAGTACGCATTTCGCGCATGTCTTCCCTTATGAACTGTAGCTCTTTGTGTATTAACTTATATCGTTCTGTGCACAGTTCTTCATGGTGTTCCAGAGACTTTTGCCAATCCGGCTTTTCGACGTAACTCATTTTATTCTCCTTTTCAGTGAAGTCTTCTCATTTCCCGCCAGAGGTGAGGGAATATCCTTTAATACTACCGCATGAGTCTACCAGTTTTGCCGGCTGCCTTCAATGAAGGTCCGGAACTGCTGCACAGATGTCGCAGCCCGTCATTGGAAGGGGTTGAACAATCTTACGCTGCATTCTCTAAAGTCTCCGACATTCCTGGTGACAATGATCAAATCATGGATCAGCGCTGTTGCCGCGATCTGTTTATCCAGGGCATTCTCATGATTTGGCACACGTAATCGACCCCACACCTGCGCTGTGTCGCGATCAAAATCAAGAATGTTATCGGCATAATCCGCAAGTATGCCGTTCAACCAGCGCTCCAATTTTTGCGCTTGCTCAAAGTCTGTCCTGTGGCGTATTTTCTCGATCCCGCGGCGCAGTTCACCTATGGTGACCACACTGATGTATACCGGTGTCCCGTCTCTTTCCACCTGGCGGGAAAACGCCTTGACTCCCCGACTTGACTGCCGGCCTTTTCTGGCTTCGCTGATGACGTTGGTATCAATCAAATACA
>VYCZ01000163.1:5864-13636 GCA_009843675.1 Gammaproteobacteria bacterium
ACTCTTCGTCCTCCCCTACATTCGGCATGGACGCCAGCACCTGGGAGAACGAACGTTTCCTGGGGCCAAGCAAAGTTCCTGCCAGGATCAGCCGGTGCTCGGCTTCGGCGCTGCGTGAATGGCGCGCAGCCCGTTCCTTCAGGGCCTGTACTATGCCGTCGTCAATATTTCTCACAATAAGAACGGCCATACTTACTCCGGTATAACAAAAATGATAGCAATGATAGCATCAGTACTATAGCACATGCAAACATTGATCTACCGCTTACGCGCCGTCTAAACAGCGCACAGAAACCAGTGTAGACTGTCCGCTCCAATGAAAAATCCGGCCCGAATTGAAGAGGTCCTCAAGTTCTGGTTCGACGACCTCTCTCCAGACGATTGGTTCGAGAGCGACGAGGCGGTTGACAGCCATATCCGCGAGCGCTTCCAGGAACTGCATGAAGCCTTGCGGGAACAGGTCCCCGAAATCTGGCTGAGTAGCGCGCGCGGTTGCCTGGCGGCCGTGATCGTCCTCGACCAGTTTTCACGCAACATGTACCGGGGCACCTCCCGTGCATTTGCCGCGGATGGCGCCGCGCTCTCTCTCGCCAAGGAGGCCTTGATGCGCGGATTCGACCGGGAATTGTCGATAGACGAACGGAAATTCCTGTATCTGCCGTTCGAGCACAGCGAAAATCCCGCGGAGCAGGCACGCTCGATGCAGCTTTTCAGTACCCTGGAAAGCGAACTGGACCTCGACTATGCTCGCCGGCACAAGGAAATAATCGACCGGTTCGGGCGGTTTCCGCACCGCAACGCGGTGCTCGGGCGGATTTCCACCCCTGAAGAAATCGAGTTTATAAAAGAGCCCGGCTCTTCGTTCTGATACGCAATAACATTACGTCAGCGTAGGCGGGCCCGGAGGGGCAAACTGCCGCGCTTTCAGAAATCGTGAATCTGCTTCATGACATGGGCACTCATCCCGCCATCGATCGAAATGTTGGCGCCGTTGATCCAGCTGCTTTCGTCACTGCATAGAAAAGCCACCAGTGGCGCGATTTCTTCCGGGGTGCCTGCCCTTCCCATGACCCCCATGTCTTCTTCCGCGCGCGGACCCAGGGTCTCCAGAAAGTCTCCTAATATGGGCGTCGCAACCGGCCCGGGGCTCACGGCGTTGACGCGAATGCCGCGGTCGCGCCAGGTATTCCAGTTCTGCATGGTCCAGACGACCAGCACCTCCTTGGAGAAGAAGTAGCTGCGGGCTCCTTCAATATTCATCTCTTCGCACAGGGCTCCCGCATTCTCGAAATCGGCGCTTTCTATAAAGCGGGATATATCGGCAACCGCCTGGGGCCAGCCCACACCGGCCAAGGACGCCATGTTTACGATCGACCCGCCATCGTTGATCCTGCCGATAATGCGTTCGGTAAAGTAGCGCAGGCCGATGAAATTGACGGTTACCACGGTCACGACCGGCGCAGTCGGAGGCACGCCGGCGATGTTGCAGAGCGCATCGGCGCTGCCGCTGAAATTATCTACGGCGTTATTTATCGAAGCGGGGTCCGTGAAGTCGACGTGGATATACTCGTCCACGTACGCCGGGGGTTCATTGCGGTCAAAGCCGGCAATGACCGCGCCCTGCTCCTGCAAGATCTTTGCGCTTTGCTGCCCGATTCCCGAAGCGGCGCCTGTCACTATTATTCGTTTACCCGTTAGACTCATCTTCACTTCCCCATGTCGAAAAAAATAAAAACGATAGCGTAATACGGCCAAATATCAAGGAGAAAGAGCTTTATGATCGATCGCCCCGATAATGGCTATAATATGCCGCTTACCGGAAAACAATAAATACTCCGAGGATTGTTCCAATGCTATCAGACATCGAGATTGCCCAGCGGGCAAGCAAAAAACAGATCATCGACCTCGCCGCCGACCAGTACGGCATCGGCAGCGAGCACCTGGAGCCCTACGGCCATTACAAGGCCAAGCTGTCACTGGATTACATCGACAGCCTGAAAGACAACGCCGACGGCAAGCTGATCCTGACCACCGCCATCAGTCCTACTCCGGCGGGCGAGGGCAAGACCACGACCACGGTCGGCCTGGGCGACGCCATGAACAGGATCGGTAAACAGACCTTGATCTGCCTGCGCGAACCGTCCCTGGGCCCCTGCTTCGGCGTCAAGGGCGGCGCTGCCGGCGGCGGTTATGCCCAGGTGGTGCCCATGGAAGACATCAACCTGCACTTCACCGGCGATTTTCATGCTATCGGCGCCGCGCACAACCTGCTCTCGGCGATGGTGGACAACCACATCAACCACGGCAACCGCCTGAACCTCGACCCGCGCCTGATTGCCTGGAAACGGGTTGTCGATATGAACGACCGGGCCTTGCGCAGGATTGTCATTTCCCTGGGCGGCACGGCCAACGGTTTCCCGCGGGAAGACGGCTACGACATTACCGTCGCCTCTGAAGTCATGGCCATTTTCTGCCTGGCAACCTCGCTTGCCGACCTGAAGGAACGCCTCGGCAATATCGTCATCGGTTACACCCGGGGCGCCAGGAAACCGGTACATGCACGCGACCTGAACGCACACGGCGCCATGGCGGCATTGCTGAAAGACGCCATCAAGCCGAACCTGGTGCAGACCCTGGAGAACAACTTGGCGCTGGTGCACGGCGGGCCATTCGCCAACATCGCCCACGGCTGCAACAGCGTGACCGCCACCAAGACCGCTTTGAAACTGGCCGACTACGTGATCACCGAGGCCGGCTTCGGCGCCGACCTGGGCGCGGAGAAATTCATCGACATCAAGTGCCGCATGGCAGGCCTGAACCCCGCGGCCGTGGTGCTGGTGGCCACCATCCGCGCCATGAAATTCCACGGCGGCGTGAACAGGGATGACCTGAACGTGGAAAACCTGGAAGCGCTGGACAAGGGCCTGGTCAACCTGGAGCGGCACCTGAACAACATACAGCAGCACTACGGACTGCCCTGCGTGGTGTCCATCAACCATTTCACCAACGACACCGACGCGGAGATCGAGATGCTGAAAAGCCGGGTGCAGGCGCAGGGCGGCAAAGCCGTGGTTGCCCGGCACTGGGCAGAAGGCGGCGCCGGCGCCGAGGAACTGGCCCGCACCGTCGCGGACGTGGTCGATAACAACCCCGGCAGCCACAGTTACGTGTATGAGGACGACGCTTCCCTGTGGGAAAAGATAGAGGCCGTCGCCAGGAAGATCTACGGCGCCGGCAGCGTCACCGCCAACAGCAAGGTGCGTGCGGAGATCGACAAGCTGAGCCGGGATTACGGCGGCTTCCCGGTATGCATGGCGAAGACCCAGATGTCCTTTACCGCCGACCCCACGGTGCGCGGCGCGCCGGAAGGGCACAGCGTGGAAGTCAGCGAAGTCAGGCTGTCAAACGGGGCCGGGTTTATCGTGGCCATCGCCGGCAACATGATGACCATGCCGGGGCTGCCCAAAGTCCCCGCCGCCGAGAAGATCGACGTGGACACCGAGGGCAATATTACGGGCTTATTCTGAGTACCTTGGCGCCCTTCACGGGCTCGAATTTCAACGCTAGCAGCGCCTTGTTGGCGTCCTCGAGCGCATAACTCTCGGTCGTTGGCTGAATGGGAATAGCCGCGGCGATGTCCAGGAACTCCCGGATATCCCGGCGGGTGATGTTAGCGACACTCTTGATCTCCTTCTCACGCCACAGGTGTTCGCCGTAGTCAAGACCGAGCAAGGTTCCCTTGTCGCTATCTTCCTTGCGGATGGCGTTGATGACCAGGCGTCCGCCCGGCCGCAGGTTCCGCATAGCATCCACTACCGGGTTCCAGCGGGGCGGTCTCGGCTAAGATCATTGCTTTCATGGAGGTGAGTCATTATAGTAGCAAACTCTTGCCTGTGCGCCCGTAGCTCAGCTGGATAGAGTACCTGGCTACGAACCAGGCGGTCGGGAGTTCGAATCTCTCCGGGCGCGCCATTTCAAAACAGGTCTGTACCGGAAACAAGGCCGGTTACAATCGTTCCCACACTACCTGCTCCGGCCGCTGGTCATCTTCCGTCCTGCCGGAAATCGGCGCCAGCGGCAGGGAATCATCACCCGGTTCCATGGTGAAAGTGAAGTCGAGCGAATACCACGGCCCGGTCACTTCCGGGTCCGGCGCCGGTTCGTTTTCGTGGTAAATATAATCACCGATCAGCGCCCGGGTGACGCCGAATTGAGCGTCGGTTTCCAGGTAGGGGTCATCGTTGACGTAAACCTGTGATATATGAGTTTTATAACCTGGTTTATGTATCAGGAAATGCATGTGCGCGGGCCGCATATTGGCGCGCCCCTGCACCTTCAACAGGTCGCCCACCGGCCCGTTCACAGGGACCGGGTAGGCTGCGGGCTTCACTGTGCAAAAACGGATATGCCCGTGTTGATCGGTGCGGAACCTGCCGCGCAGGTTCATATCGGCCTGGGCGGGGTCCTGGTTCTCATACAAGCCTTCCGCCGAGGTATTCCACACGTCCACTTCAGCATCGACGATCGGTTCTCCGGCCCCGTTCCTGACCCGGGCAGTGACGAATAACGGCGCGCCGACGGTCGGCGAGCGCACGATTGACCCGCCGTTCTCCGTCTCCGGCGCATGCTCGCGCCAGAACGGGCCTAGCAGGTTGGCAGTGGTTTCCCCCCGGTCCAGCCCGTTGTTCAAAAGGCAAACCAGCGACGATAAACCCAGGGTCCCGGCCAGGAGCACCACTTCGTTATGACTTTTATCCGTGAGTTGGCCCGCCCGCGCGAGGATTGCGCATCCCCGGCGAAACTCGGCTTCCGACAGTTGGACTTCGCGGGCGAATTCATGCAGGTGCCGGACTGCCGCGGAAAGAACTTCCCGCAGCCGCGCATCCTTGACCCGTTGCAGTTCGCTGAGTACCGCTTCAGTAACTTGTTCCCGGTTTTCGATAATCATTCAAGGCGCCAAATCAGTAAATATGGATGCAGCAAAGAAAATATGATGTTATCGTTTTTCCGGATTATATACGAACCCGAAAAGGGCATTTTTGAGAAACGACCATGACCGATCGAATTTCCATCGCTGAATATCATGACCGAATTGCCTCGCTGTTGCCTGCCCTGCGGGAACGGGCCGCCGAGGCGGAAAAACAGCGCCGCTTGTCCCGGCAGACAATCGACGAACTGGTAGCATCAGGATTGTACAGGGCATACCTGCCTGCCCGTTTCGGCGGACCGGAACTCTTCATGGCGGAGGTCCTGCCCCTGATCACGCAGCTTGCCCGTGCCTGTCCCGCCACTGCCTGGGTACTGGCGATTATGCAGATGCACACCTGGCTCATGGGGTTGTATCCGCAACAGGCCCAGGATGAAGTGTTCAAGGATGACAGCGACACCCTGGTTTGCGGTGTGCTGCAGCCCAGGGGCATGGCGAAGCGGGTAACGGGCGGTTATGAGTTGGAACAGGCAGAATGGCCGTACTCATCCGGTTGTGATTTTGCGCGTTGGGCACAAGTAGGCGGACTGGTGCAACAGGACGACGGGCCGCCTGAGATGAGAGTGTTTTTATTGCCCGAATCGGACTATGACATTATCGACGACTGGCACGTGGTCGGCCTGCGCGGCAGCGGCAGCAAAAGCCTGGCTACCGGTGTTACGTTTGTCCCCGAGCACAGGACCATCAGGTTTGCAGACGCCATAACGGGGGAACTGAGCAAAGGTCTTTCAGCACTGTACCGATCCTCGATCCTGCCCATGCTGTGTATTAACCCGGCCATTCCGGTCATCGGCGCCGCCCAGACGGCCATTGAGGTTTTTATCGGCCATATCGAAAACCGCAACCTGCCTTTCTCCATCCATAAACAGGTCGATGCGGCCCAGGCGCACCGGGTTTTAGGTGAGGCAATGATGCAGGCCGGTTCGGCTGAACTGATGCTGGAGCGCGGGACGGCGATGGTCCGTGACACGGCCGAGGCCGGTGAACTGATGCCGCTGGTCGAACGCAACCGGGTACGGGCCTACAGTTCCGGCGCGGTCAGGCAGTGTGTTGCGGCGATTGAGTCGCTGTTCCTGGCGTCCGGCGGCACTGCCCTGCAGGAGACTCACCCATTGCAGCAACTCACCCGCGACGCCAAGGCCATGGCGCTGCACGCCGCGCTGGTGCATGAAAACAACCTGGAACTCTGGGGCGCCTCGAGACTGGGCAAACCGCTTAATTCCGAATTTGTCTGATATTTGCTGGATTTGTGGGGTCAGAGTAAAAATTCCGGCGGAGCTACGGGGTCAGAGTAAGAAATTCGCCAGAATTTTTACTCTGACCCCCAGTATCTTGCTCAGACCCCTTTCATCACTCGTCAATCTCTTCCAGCAGGATGTCTCCCAGGCCGTAGTAGGTGCCGTTGTAGTGGTCGTAGGCGTAGTGGTATACGGGCGCCAGGGGCGCCATGCGGTCTTTAGCAGGCAGGTCACGCAGGCTCGAATCGACCCGTACTGCAACGATTCTTCCGTATAAGATCTCACCCAGCCAGCGATGCTCCTCTACCCGCAACAGCTCACATTCATAGTTGGCCGGACATTCGGCCACCGCCGGCGCGGTTATCTTTGCCGAGGGCTCGGGGGACAACCCCGAGGCCGCAAATTTGTCCTCAGCCGGAAACACCGTGGTATTCACACATTCGACTATTTTCGCAGTGGGCACGTTGACCACGAATTCCCCGGTGCTGGTGATATTCCGGTAAGTCCGTGACTCTTTGGCTCCGGCATAAGTATCGTAATCACCGATGACCAGTGAGATGATCTTGGGCGTGTCATCGTCTTCAGCGACGTTTGTGTAGGACGGAAAAAACACCAGGCTGTAGGGCGCCACGTGCGGCTTGCCTGCTTCATCCGCCGTGGAGATCAGGAAGGCAGGCAGGGCCGGCCAGTATTCCAGGCCGAACAGGTCTTTTACAGGCAATTCAGTTTTGTCAGTCATGATTACTCAGTCTCTATTACTTTTCATTATTCCCGGGATCATCCGGGGACGGACTTAAGTCCGTCCCCAAGGAGTCCGTTTTTTACCAGGTTTTATTCGGGTCATAGTTATTGCCGTCCGGCGACCAGCCCTGGGTCCTGGCCCAGTCCCGGCGTTGCTGTATCCCGCGCATGCGCTTGTTGGCCAGCATGCGCCATTTCGACACGGTCATGTCGGGGCGGATCAGTTTTTCCTGGTGCCAGAAGTCTTCATACTGGTACACATGGTGGATCTGTTCCCGTCCAAATGCATCGAAGTTGTTGAAACCCCACTCAGTGCCGTCACCCATGGGCCGGGTCTGGTCTGTCGCCGCCTTCCAGGTGACGGGTATGAATTCTTCCCGGCACGTCTTGTAGAACGCCTCAGCTTCCTCTTCCGAATTCACTTCGGTGGCATGGCAGATAAAATACATGTGGTGGTCCTCGTCAATAGGCGTGAACCACTCGAAGTGCAGCACCCCGGGGGCGGGCCACCAGTCCACCTCCAGGCCGCAGGGGAGGTATATACCGACAATGGTTTCCTGTGGGACATCTGGCGGAGGGATGTTGTCCGGGTCCAGGTTCACCGCGTTCACGGTCACGCCTTCAATCTCCGTTGTCCAGCCAGTGTAGTCATCCACCTTGACGATGCCCCAGGGACCTTCGTCGTTATCGATGATCTCCAGTGATTCCGGCGTCTTCGGGAAGCTGGAAAGGGGCATGCTGGCATCGGTGAAATCGAAGATACCGGCCTTGCGGTGGGCGTACAGGTGCGCGGCGTCGAAACCGTT
>VYCZ01000268.1:0-4092 GCA_009843675.1 Gammaproteobacteria bacterium
GATTGAGACCCTGGCGGAGAGAGTAGCCGGGATTCTGCTGGATGAGTTCAAGGTGCGCTGGTGCCGGCTTCGGCTCAACAAGCACGGCGCGGTGCGCGGCGTTCGCGACGTGGGCATCATCATCGAGCGGGGCAGCAGGGACTGAAATGGCGCATGTTTTTATCGGCGTCGGCAGCAACCGGGAGCGGGAAAAACATATCAGGGCCGGTATCCGGGAGCTCAAGGCAGAATTTGGGAACCTGCGCATCTCAACCATTTACGAAAACAGGGCAGTGGGGTTTGACGGCGCGGATTTCTACAATTTCGTCGTGAGTTGCGAGACCGGCCTTGAGGTGGAAGAGGTATTCGACCGCTTGCGCCGTATTGAAGACGACTACGGACACGATCGGAGCGGGTCGTGTTTCTCATCCATCACCCTCGACCTGGACCTGTTGCTGTACGATGACCTGGTTATCAGCCATGAATCGTTTCAATTACCCCGTTCGGACATTGACCGGTATGCTTTCGTGCTATGTCCCCTGGCGGAGCTTGCCCCGGAACTGCGCCATCCCGTGTCCGGCAAGACTTATGCCCGCCTGTGGTCTGAATTTGACCGGTCGGCACAGGAATTACGGCGGGTCGGGTTTGACCCGGACGCGGAGTAAGGCAGTTGTTGCAAACGGATAACAACTCATGCGGCGGACTGGACCGGGAACTGCAAATGCCCGTCCCGCCGCAACCGGCCCGTGAACACAGCGATGCGCTGGCGGGACTGATCCGGGAGCGGATCCATGAGAGCGGGGGCAGCATCAGCTTTGAACGCTTCATGGAAATGGCCCTGTATGAGCCCGGCCTGGGTTATTACAGCGCCGGCGCGACCCGGTTTGGCGAAGCCGGAGATTTCATTACCGCGCCTCACGTCTCACCCCTGTTTTCCCGTTGCCTGGCCAGGCAATGCCGGCAGGCGCTGGCGGCCCTGTCCGGAGGCGATATCCTGGAACTGGGCGCAGGCTCGGGGATCATGGCCCAGGACCTGTTGCTGGAACTGGAGGCACTGGACAGTTTGCCGGAGCGTTACCTGATACTGGAAACCGGCGCGGACCTGCGCAGGCGCCAGCATGAACTGTTCTCCTCCCGCATCCCCCATTTGCTGCGCCGCATAACCTGGCTGGAGACGTTGCCTGCACAATCGATCAGCGGGGTCATCATCGCCAATGAGGTGGTTGACGCACTGCCGGTGGTGCGGGTTGCGCTGGATAAAGGGGAATTGCGTGAGTTGTGCGTCGGCCACGACGGTGAAGATTTCTTCTGGATGGAAGCACCCTGCGGGGACGACGGGATAGCCACTGCCTGGGAACGGATCGCCGCTGACCTGCCGGCGCCGCTTCCCGGACCCTACCGGACGGAGATAAACCTGTGCGCGGATGCCTGGATGCGATCCATAAGCGGCGTATTGAAACAGGGAGTGATGCTGTTGATCGATTACGGATATCCGCGCCGTGAGTATTACCACCCCCAGCGCGACCGGGGCACCCTGCTGTGCCACTACCGGCACCGTTCCCACGAGGACCCGTTCTTTTATCCCGGGTTGCAGGACATCACGGCATCCGTGGACTTCACCGACCTGGCACAGTCAGCCATCGAGAGCGGGATGCAGCTTGCAGGTTACACCAGCCAGGCCCATTTCCTCATCGGCTGCGGCCTGGCTGAAATTGCTGCATCAGCTCAAAACGGCGCCGGGCGTCCCGACCCGGCCGTTTCCGGGCAGGTAAAACGCCTGACCCTGCCGGGGGAGATGGGCGAACGCTTCAAGGCCATAGCCTTCACCCGGAATTTCACGGAGCCATTGATGGGGTTTCAATTCATCGACCAGCAAGACAAGTTGTGGAGGACAGGAGGTTAAGTGGACATACTGCATGCAATCATCCTGGGCCTGGTCCAGGGACTGACCGAGTTCCTGCCCATCAGCAGTTCGGCCCACCTGATCCTGCTGCCGAAGCTGATGGAGTGGGCAGACCAGGGCCTGCTGTACGACGTGGCCGCGCACTTCGGCAGCCTGCTTGCGCTGCTCATCTATTTCAGGAAAGACCTTGCGCGCATGGGCGCCGGGTGGGTCAACTCGTTCAGCGCCGGGAGAAACCGCGATGCGGACATGGTGTGGTTCCTGGTGATCGCCACCATACCAATCTGTCTGGCCGGTCTGCTGTTTCATGATGTTACCGGTCTCCTGCGCAATCCCCTGGTCATTGCCGCTGCGACAATCCTGTTTGCCCTGGTCCTCTGGTGGGCGGACCGCTATGGCAGACGCGAACGGGACGTAGATGACTTCCGTATCCGGGATGCCGTGGTCATCGGGTTGTTCCAGGTTCTGGCCATCATCCCCGGCACGTCACGCTCGGGCATTACGATCACCGCGGGACTGATGCTGGGGTTGAAGAGGGAAGACGCCAGCCGTTTTGCCTTCCTGCTGGCAATCCCCGTCATCCTGCTGGCCTCAGGTTATGAACTGCTGAATGTTTCTGTCTCCGCAATGCAGGTGGATTGGGCTGCCCTGTTCACGGTCACCGCCGTCTCGTTCATCAGCGCCTGGCTGACGATTCACTGGTTCCTGAAACTGGTGGAACGCACCGGAATGCTGCCTTACGTCATCTACCGGCTGTTCCTGGGCGCTGTGTTATTCGCCCTGTTCATATAGCTCATTCCTTGAGGAAGACCTCATCAACGGGCACCTGCATCCCGCTGGCAAGCCCGTTGTTCTGTTGCGCCAGGGCGATGACCGCGAGTAGTTCCCCGTACTGCGCCTCACTCATGCCCTTGCCGAAAGCCGCGCTGGTATGGGAATGTACGCAGTATTCGCAGGCATTGGCCACCGAGACCGCGATATAGATCATCTCCTTGGTGACCGCATCGATCTCCCCCGGCGCCATCACTTCCTTGCCTGCGGATCATACCCGTTCCAGTAAAGCCGGGTGGTTGGCCAGGGCCTTCCAGAAGTTGTTGATGAAATCGGTTTGCCGGGTCCGCCTGATGTCATCATAGACGGCCTTAACCTCAGTGCCCGCGTCCTCGTATTCAACCAGTTTTACCGTAGACATGAATATTATCCTCAAAAAAATTATCGATAACTGATATATAGTCTATATCCGGATTACCATTACGCCCTATAGTAATTTCAACGAAACTATATTACTTTCTTCGCCGATGGGATACTGCACAAACTCTATCTCTCCCGAGGCAATCGCGGTCGGCCGGCGCATCAAGGGATTGCGGGATTTCCTGGCGTTGCTGGACGAGAACGGCCAACTGGCGGTGTGGGAAGAGGAAGTCCTGCCCGAGCCGGACATCCGCAATATCTCCGTGGCCGCAGGCCGCGATGCCATGCACGGGCCGGCGGTGCGGCTCACCAACATCAGGGGCTACCCCGGCAAGCAGGTCGTGGTGGGGGTGCACGGCAGTTTCACCAACCTGGCCCTGTTGCTGGGGCGCCCGAAGGGGACGTCGGTCAAGGAACTGTTCTACGAGATGGTGAACCGCTGGGGCAGTGATGAGCCGTTAATCGAGTGGGTGTCCCCGGAAGCGGCGCCGGTGCTGGCCAACCGGGTTGAGGATAATATCAACGTGTACGAGTTGCTACCCCTGTACCGCATCAACGAGTACGACGGGGGGTTCTATATCGACAAGGCCAACGTGGTGAGCCGGGACCCGTCTGACCCGGAGGACTTCGGCAAGCAGAACGTGGGGATATATCGTATCCAGGTGCATGGACCGGATATGTTCAGCCTGGATGCGGTGCCGTCCCATGACATGGGGCAGCACATCCGTATTGCGGAGCGGGAGAACGCTGCACTTAACATAGCGGTGATGATTGGCAATCATCCTGCGCTGGCGATGTTTGCGGGGACGCCGGTGGACTACAATGAATCGGAGTATGCCTATGCTTCGCAGATGATGGGGGCGCCGCTGGAGTTGACCCAATCGGGCAACGGTCTCGATATCCTGGCCAACTCGGAGCTGGTGATTGAGGCGACGATGGTCAACAGGGAGCGTATTCTTGAGGGCCCGTTCGGCGAGTTTCCCGGCACGTACAGCGGGGTGCGCCGGTTGAACGTATTC